>SKSI01000135.1 GCA_007123065.1 Bacteroidales bacterium | reverse complement strand
GATGATGCCGTCCGTAGAATATTGTATGTGAAGTTTAAACTGGGATTGTTTGAACAACCCTACAACGATCCCGCCGGGTATGAAAAGTTTGGTTCAGATGAATTTGCCCGGCTTAGCTACGAGGCTGCTCTCCAGAGTATTACATTATTAAAGAATGAAGAACAGCTTTTGCCCTTAAAACCAGGTGTAAATATCCTGGTAAGTGGCCCCGGTGCCCATGCATTAACGGCACTGAACGGTCCCTGGAGTCGTACCTGGGCCGGTGATGACCCTTCCTATGATGACCCCGGGAAGAAAACACTGTTGCAAGCCTTGCAGGATGTATATGGAGCGCATCAGGTCAGCTATACACCCGGAACTGATTATGAGGGTGATGTAGAAAATGAAAGACGGCTGTTGAATCTTTCCCGGGATGCAGATGTCATCATACTCGCCCTGGGTGAAAGACCCGCCACCGAAAAACCTTCTGATATCGACGAACTGGATCTGCCGCCAAATCAAATAGAACTGGTGAAGCGGATGCATAAAAGTGGAAAACCGATTGTTTTGGTTTTTTTACAAGGACGTGCACGTGTTATTCGCCAGATTGAACCCCTTGCTGACGCCATATTGATGGCATATTGGCCGGGGCACGAAGGGGGCAGGGCATTGGCAAGCCTGCTCAGCGGGGAAGCGAATCCAAGTAGCAAATTGCCCTACACCTGGCCACGCTACAGCGGTGCCCTGGTTACTTATCAGCATAAAGGCAGCGACCGGCTGAGTAAGACATTCGATATGGATGGCTTCAATCCGCAATGGGAATTCGGATATGGATTAAGCTATACAACCTTTGGTTATGATGAACTCGAACTTTCAAAGGATACAATTCGAAGCAATGAAGATCTGAAATTGTCTGTGAAGCTGACCAATACCGGCAGCCATCCCGGGAAAGAAGTCGTGCAACTGTACCTCCGTGACCTGGTGGCCAGCATCACCCCCGACAACAGAAAACTGATCGCCTTTGATAAACTGCACCTTGAACCCGGTCAAAGCAAAACGCTTGACTTTGCTGTGGCCTATGAAGATTTACAGTTTGTTAACCGGAATAATCAATGGGTGGCTGAAAAAGGTGACTTTGAGATCCTGATCGGCGGAAAACCGGGAAATATGCTCACAGGACGCTTTTTTCTTAATAAGTGATGGTGTAAGTCCAGCGCTTGAGCTGTCCAATTTGTGCAAATTTGAGAAACAATTTGTGTAACTTGTGGACAGAAGAACAAAGAACCCTAAACCTTTTAATTCCATATGAAACGAACAAAACAGGACAACACGATTAACACATCAGCAAAAAAGGTTGAAATGCAAATCGTGGCGCATGAAAACGAAAGCTACTTCAAAATCAGCAATCACGATGAGATGCGCCCCTTTTTTATGAGTATCGTGAGTGACGCGAATCACTGGATGTTTGTTTCCAGTAACGGGGGACTTACCGCGGGACGTAAAAATCCTGATTATTCTTTGTTTCCATATTATTCTGAAGATAAGATAACTGAAACTGCTGATAATACCGGGAGCAAAACAATTTTTCAAATCCATTCCGGTGATGAAGTTTTGATCTGGGAACCCTTTTCAGAGCGATGCACCGATTTGTACGCCATCAGCCGAAATCTTTACAAAAGCATCTATGGAAATAAAATTATTTTTGAAGAGATCAACCACAGCCTCAACCTCACGTTCAGGTATCAGTGGAATACAGGGAAAGTGTTTGGTTTCATAAGGAAAGCTGAGTTGGTCAACACTTCAAACAAAAACCTGCATATTACCATTTTAGACGGCATACAGAACATTATGCCATATGGTGTTCCCAGCGATCTGCAGCAATCAACCAGTAATCTTGCAGATGCCTATAAGAGAAGTGAACTGGAGCCTTCGGCAGGGATTGGCATCTATGCACTTAGTGCCATTATTGTAGACCGTGCAGAACCCAGCGAAGCATTAAAGGCGAATATAGTCTGGTCATTTGGGCTGGATCAACCCAAACACCTGCTTTCCTCTTTACAGTTGAAAAATTTCAGGCGAAAACAAGAAATTGTTGCGGAACGTGATGTCAAAGGTGAAAGAGGAGCTTATTTTGTGTCTGCTGATATCATGTTGCCTCCGGGTGCCGGGAAAAGGTGGAAAATTATTGCAAATGTAAACCAAAACCAATCACAGGTTGTAGGTCTTTCTCAGTTTATAAAGGAAAAGAATGAACTGGAAAAAACAATTCAAGATGACATTGACTCAGGAACGCTAAGCCTGCTTCAACTTGTTGCAAATGCTGATGGTCTGCAGTTTACTGATGACAAGCTGAAGGATACCCGCCACTTTTCCAATGTGTTGTTCAACATCATGCGTGGGGGAATCTTTGACGAGAACTATCGTATTGAAAAAGATGACTTTATCAGTTATCTGGCGAAAGCCAATAAAGAGGTTGTGTCAAGAAACAAGGACTTTATTAACGGTCTTGACGATACGTTCAGCCAAACGGTCCTTCAAAACGATCTTACAAAAAGCAAAGATGCTGACCTGATCAGACTTTCCATTGAATATCTGCCCCTGAAGTTCAGCCGCAGGCACGGAGATCCAAGCCGCCCCTGGAACTTTTTTACCATCAATACCCAAAATGAAACAGATGGTTCCAAAATCCTTGATTATGAAGGCAACTGGAGGGATTTGTTCCAAAACTGGGAAGCACTGGCGTATTCCTATCCTGAATTTATTGAAGGAATGATCTTTAAGTTTCTGAATGCTTCTACTTTTGATGGATACAACCCCTACAGAGTCACCAAAGACGGTTTCGACTGGGAAACCATTGAGCCTGACAATCCCTGGTCATATATAGGCTATTGGGGCGACCACCAGATCATTTACCTGCAAAAGTTTCTGGAGATCATCGAGAAACATAAACCCGGAAGGTTGCAATCCTTTTTTGATAAGGACTGGTTCGTATATGCTGCAGTTCCTTACATCATCAAACCCTATGATCAGATCCTGAAACATCCGAAAGACACCATTGAATTTGATGCTATCCGGGATCAATTAATCAGGGAAAGGCGCCAGCTTTTAGGAGCCGATGGTGCACTGCTTGCTGATGGAAACAAGGCCATATACCATGTAAATTTTCTGGAGAAAATACTGGCAACGGTGCTGGCAAAAATGTCAAATTTTATTCCTGAGGCCGGTATCTGGTTGAACACACAACGGCCTGAATGGAATGATGCCAATAATGCACTGGTAGGAAATGGCGTCTCAATGGTTACATTGTATTACCTGCGCCGTTTTATGAAGTTTTTTGAGCAGATTTTGTCTGGTTCTGAAATGGAACAAATAAAGGTGTCAAGTGAATTGATAGAGTTTTACCACAATGTACGCGAAACGCTGTATGAGTATAGTCCATTGCTGGCCGGAAACATTTCGGATGCCGACAGGAAGATCATTCTGGATCGTATGGGGGTTGCGGCATCTGAATACAGGCAACACATCTATCAGAGTGGTTTCTGGGGCAAGAAAAGAAGTGTGTCCTTACAGGGACTAAAAAGATTTACTAGTATTTGCCTGGCTTTTATTGAGCACGCTATTCAGGCGAACCAAAGATCCGACAAGCTATTCCACGCATACAACCTGATGTCTGCCACAGAAAACGAGGTTTCTTATGCCCATCTGAGTGAAATGCTGGAGGGTCAGGTTGCTGTGCTGAGTTCCGGATATTTAAGTGCAGAAGGCGCTTTGGAAGTACTCGATGCATTAAAAGCAAGTGCCTTGTTCAGGAAGGATCAGTATAGTTACATTTTATATCCAAACAAGAAACTGCCGGGTTTTTTAGAGAAAAACAGCATTCCTGATAAAGAAATAAAATCATCAGAATTGCTTAAAAAACTGATCTCTGATATGAACAAAGAGATCGTTGATATGGATATTCAAGGTGTTTTCCATTTTAATGGCAGTTTCAGGAATGCATCAGACCTGGATAAAGCCCTTGATAAAATGGCAACCGGTGCTTACAAAGACCTGGTGCAAAAAGACCGGAAACTGGTGCTGAATATTTTCGAGAAAGTTTTTAACCATAAGTCATTTACCGGTAGGTCCGGCACCTTTTTCGCCTATGAAGGTCTTGGCTCTATCTATTGGCACATGGTGTCGAAATTGCTTTTAGCCACACAGGAATGCTGTCTGAAAGCTATTGCAGAAGAGGCTGACCCTGTGTTGACAGGGAGGCTGCTGGAACATTATTACGAGATCGATGCCGGAATAGGGGTGCACAAATCTCCCGTGTTGTACGGTGCTTTCCCAACCGATCCCTACTCACACACACCGCAACACAGAGGCGCCCAGCAACCCGGTATGACCGGGCAGGTAAAAGAAGATATTCTTGTCCATTTCGGAGAAACTGGGGTTTTTGTTAAAGAAGGACAGTTGGTTTTTAATCCTTGTTTGCTCAGAAGAGAAGCGTTTGTAAATGAAGCATATTCAGTTGAATACTTCAACATCCGAAATGAGCCAAAGCCATTGCAGCTGGAATCCGGCTCGCTCTGTTTTACATACTGTCAGATTCCGGTGATATATAAGATTGCTGATGAGGAAAGATTGAAACTGATTTTTTCTGATGGAGCGGAAAAAAGCCTGGACACACTTTGGCTGGACCAGGAAAACAGCCGGCAGGTGTTTCAACGCACCGGCAGCATTGAGCGGATTGTGGTTTATTTAAAAGAAACGCGTTTGAGAAGTTAAGCATTAAACGATTTAAACAAAGACAAGAAGAAACAAGGACAAGATGTCCAGATCAAAGTATAAAACATTGATAAGCGGCAGTAAGAATCACTAATACGAAAAATAATCTAATATGTCAGCAACTGTTACGCCCTAAAACACAGGATCCCTCTTGGATAAAAAGCAGCTTTCGAAGCTGGGAACCTGGTTAATAACTTGCTGCCCGGATCTTTAGGTGTTTTTGCTTTCTTCCTGCTTACGGCTTTCGGGATGGGCCCGCTTCTGGCAGGATTACTCGGGGGCTCTTACCAAGGTTTTTCGATGCCATTACCGACCCCATTATGGGCTACATTACGGATAATACCAAATCACGCTTTGGACGCAGAAGGCCTTACATTTTTGCCGGAGCCATTTTGAGTGGTGTTTTGTTTGCTGTTTTATGGCAACTTAATCCTGAAAATTCGCAGATGTATGTGATTTGGATGAGTTAAACAATGGTATGCCGAGAAAAGAAGGAACGTTCGGGGCCATTTATTGGTGGATGGTTAAGCTGGGTCAGGGTCTTGCTCTGGTATTGGGCGGATTGGTGCTCAAGCTGGTAGGCTTCGATCAGAATGCAGTAACCCAGACGGCAGAAACGCTCACGCGCCTGCGGCTGGCAAATATTTTTGTTCCGGCTTTTACAGCCGGATTAGCAATTCTGGTCATGTGGAAATACGACCTGACTGAGAAGAAAGCCAATGATATTAAAGAAGAACTGATTCGCAGGAGGGGTGAACTGTAATTCAGGTGATGCTACTCTCAGGCAATGGATAACAGAACACATCCTGTCTGGCAGACAGATATGGAATTAAGCTCCCAACACCATCTCCAACACCGCAAATGATTTCATCTCCGGCATCCCTTCCAGGTGATACCGGTAATAGTCGATCGTTTTAAGCAGCAGGATCTTCCTGTCGGCTTTGGTGGTTCTGATATGTTTATGTTCTTTTAATTCGGTTGTAATTGCTTCTGAGAAAAGCCTGCTGATTTCTTGATCAAGGCAATATTCGGAATTTTCAAAAGTGTTGCTGAATACACCCTCCCTGATGTTGAAAAAACGATCCTTTTCCGAATGGTTTGCGCGGGGTTCGATACCGAGATAGCGGCTCAGACGGAGCAAAAACACGATGTGAAAATGCGCCATACTGCCTTTTTCACGATCCAGGAAATGGAGTGCATCCTCTAAAAAGTCGAAGAAAGCAGGATTGGCTTCCTGGCGTTTGAGAGCGTGGTTTAACACTTCGGCTAAAAATATTGCAACGGAAGATTTGGAAACGTCATAAGGGATTGTTTCATAAGCCCGCGGACATCGGATTTCTTTGATGTGATGCAATCCTTCCCTGTCTTTATGGTATGCAACAAGGTCAACAACCGATAGGGGCTGAAAAAGATTTTGCTTGATTTTTGATTTTTGTTTTCTGACGCCAGGTATGATGTAAGACTGCAAGCCATCCTCCCGCGTAAAAACTTTGGCAATGATGCTGGTTTCCCCGTACTTCAGACTATGCAGAATGACACCCTTGGTTTTTGTAATCATCAGTTTTTCTATGCAGCGGTCAACCCGTTTATTTGTTGAACATTATCTTGGTGACCATGGTTTCTTCTCCATCGTCGTTGGTGGAGAACACAAGATAAACTCCGGTAGCCGGCCTGCTGCCAAAAAGATTCTGACCGTTCCACACGGCCTGCCCTCCTTCGGCAATGGTTTCCCAGACCAGATTGCCATTGATGTCAGTGATTTTCACGTTTGCGTTCCTGACCAATCCTTTTATGGAGATATAGCCCGCATAACCTGAGCGCACGGGGTTAGGGAAAGCATAAGCATTTGTATGCCTGTTGGTTGCTTCTGTGGCAAAACCACGGTATGAAACCAGTCCGCGGTCGGTGGCAAAGAAAACTTCTCCACTTTGACCATCGATGGTGATGTCCAGAATATTGTTTGATGGGAGCGGGCTGTTTTCTTTATTGAAGTGAAAAATGGTTTCCCTTCCGTCGGCAGAAAGCAGAAAAGCTCCTGAACGTTGTGTTCCAAACCATTTTTTGTTGGAACCATCCACTTCAATGGTTGTTACGGTTTCCGTTTCCAGCAGGTATCCTGCGAAGCCGTCGTCTTGTTCCACAATGATGCGTTGAGCATTGAATGGGTCACCAGAAAAAGCCGCATGGGGTGAATAAAATATACCAACCCCTTCTGCAGTGCCAACCCATATGTAGCCACTTTGGTCCATAGCAATGCTGTGCACATTATTATTTGGGAGTCCGCCATTATTGATCTGCGTTGTAAGTCGTCTGGCCTCAAAATTATTGGCGTGATCCAGCGTGTTTTCCCTGAACACGTATATTCCGTTACCGGGCAGGTTGATCCATTTTTGGTTGCTGTTGTCGATGATGATCTCTCTGATGAGCATTTGGGGACTAACAATACCGTTACTTCCGAAGGCCATCCACTGGCCGTTTGCTTTCTTCACGGAGAGGGGCTTGTCTGCTTCCGAGTTGGTCACCCAAAGATTTCCGTCGCGATCTATGGCAGTTCCACCTACGCGCAGTCTGTCTTCAAATCCTGCTCGTTTTTGCAAGCTGCTGTTTTCTTCATTGTAAACGTTCACGACACCTTCAGGACTGAGTTCCACCAGGCCTCCGAACCAGCTGGCTGCATAAGCGATGCTGTTGTTTGCCGGATGCACTGTGATGCTGAAAATGTCAGCTACGTCTTGCAGAAGCGGAAAGCTCAGCCGGTTAAAGGTTTCCCACTGTCCAGACTCAAAAAGGAAAACACCATTTTGATTCCAGCTGTTAACTCCTCCATAAGAAATTGCTCCGGGTGCGACCCACAGTCTTCCTCCGCCACTGGCGACTCCAAAAGCATTTGAATAGGGTGGCCCCGGCAAAAGAATCTTTTCAAAGTCATATTTTCCAAGTTGCCTGATCAGGCCCTGCCGGCGATCACCAATCCAGAGTTGTTCGCCGGAGTCATAAAGCGCATCGAAAGCGGAAACGGAACCAGGGCGGTAATTGCTGATTGTTTCAGTTTGTGTCATGTCGGCATCAAAAATGCGCAATACATTGTCGTGTGCGATAATCAAGCGGCCACCGCTTTCAGTCAGCACCCTTGTTTCTTTCAGATCTGGTTCGTCGGGGAGAGGAAACGGTTTCCAGTCATCTCCATCAAGAAAATAAATAATGTCTTCCTGCTGATCTGTGCGGTTCACGAACAGATGGCCGCGATGAAAGGCCAGCTTGTTGTATACTGCATTGTTTTCCTCTATAACAGAAACTTCCTCCCATTGCCGGTAATCGGCGGGGTTGGGTGTGTCGATGCTTGTTGTCAGCAGGCCTGCATTCGTGGCTGCATAAAGCATATCCCCGGCAATCAGCAGGTCATGAACCTGTACCATGCTTCCAAAAGGCCCGATAAACCAGGTATCGTATATCAGTAAGTCATTAAGGTTCATGTGAACAATGCCGAAGTTGCTGGCAAGCAAAGCCCTGTCGTCATCAATGATAATGCGGTTGATTCTTTTACTGCCCAGGATGGATGCCTGGAGAATATCAGTGATATTGACATAGTCATTGTTGATGATGGCATCGATGTTTCCATTTTCGTAACCGATCAGAATGATATCCCTTTGCGAATCCCAGGCAATGGTGGTAATGTCAAAATCGCTGAGTCCGTCTACTTTGTTGATGCGCGTTACGCTATTGTCGTTTTTGTTAAAAACAATAAGTCCGTATGGTGTAGCACCGATGATGCCATTCCCTGTCTCTTCCACTTTGATGATGGTATTGTTTGGAAGATGATGTCTCCATTGTCCTACGGCAATGCTTTTGGGGGCATTATTGGGCTCGGCAACAACTGGTGTGCCGGATATCAGGGATAATAGGAATATGAATAATATGCTTCTTTTGGTCATTAATTCTTGAGTCAGGTTTATGGACAATTGCTTATGGACTAGAAAATGTCCCTTCTGAAATAATCTCTCGGAGTCTCCTGGTTCTCGATGTTTGAGCAGTCCGTTTCAATTGAAGGGGGGTGTAATGGTGGTTCAAAATCCTCCTTGCTGATATTGAGCGTTTCATCTGCGTAAACGCGGGTCATGAATTCTGCCCAGATGGGCAAAGCAGTATTGGCACCCTGTCCGAGTCTTAGATCACGGAAACGGATCCCCCGGTCTTCTCCGCCCACCCAGGCTCCCGCAGTCAGATCGGGTGTGATCCCGACAAACCATCCATCGGAGTTGCTTTGAGTCGTTCCTGTTTTTCCGGCTATAGGATGTGTAAACCCGTAGCGCCATCTCAGTCTTCTGCCTGTTCCTTCTGAAACCACTCCTTTCATTAGCTCCAGCATCAGCCAGGCAGTTTCTTCGCTCATTGCCTCTTCACGGTGTGGCACGAATGCCTCGATCAGATTGCCACTCTGATCTTCAATGCGGGTAACAAAGGTGGGTTCAATATAGACGCCTTTGTTTGCGTACGTGGCGTTGGCACCAACGATCTCATAGACCGAAAGATCTGGTGTCCCGAGTGCGATGGCATACACTGCAGGTATATGGCTTTTAATACCCATCCTGCGCACAAGCCGGATTACGGCCTCCGGAGAGTATCGTCGCATCAGGAAGGCAGAAATATAATTTGTTGAATTTGCCAGCGCCCATTGCAGTGTGACCATTTCACCTTCTCTGTCGCTGCTGGAATTTTGGGGTGTCCAGAGGGAATCGTTCCAAAGCTCAAAAGTAACCGGAGTATTGGGTACTTGAGTGCATGGACCGAACTCTCCCTCCTGCATCGCCAGGGTGTAGAGGAATGGTTTAAAGACCGAACCGACCTGACGCCTGCTTCCCATTACGTGATCGTATTTGAAATGGCGGAAGTTGTTCCCTCCCACATAGGCCTTTACGTGACCGGTTTGGGGTTCAACTGCCAGAAATCCTGCATTCAGGTAGTGTTTGTAATACCAGATTGAGTCGAGGGGCGACATGATGGTGTCAATGTCTCCTTGCCAGGAGAAAACGCGCATCGGCCTGGGCTCACGGAAGATTTGCATGATTGTGTCCTCTGGCAAGCCACTGCGCCTGAGGCTGCGGTACCGGTCAGATCGCCTTATGGTATTTATTACGAGATGATTCACAATGCTATCGGATAGAATGGTATCATATGGTGCATTGTGAAATCCTTCCCAATGGTTGAAAAATTCCTGTTGCAGATAATTTCCCATATGTGCTTCCACTGCTTCCTCTGCATAGCGTTGCATCCTGGAGTCGATGGTTGTGTAGATTTTCAGACCGTCCCGGTAGATGTCGTAGTTGCTGCCATCGGGCTTAAATCTTGTCCTGCCCCATTGAGCCAGTTCGTTGCGCAGGTGTTCACGAAAGTATGTGGCAATTCCCGTATGTTGGTCCTGGATCTGAAAGTTCGACATATCTAACGGCAAGGCCATCAGCGAGTCAAGTTCTTTAACGGTAATGTATTCGTACCGGGCCATCTGTGTTAGCACCACCTGGCGACGGTTAAGTGCCCTTTTCGGATTTCTTACCGGATGATACCAGGAAGGGGCTTTCAGCATGCCAACCAGCAAAGCTGCTTCCTCGACCTTCAGGTCTTCAGTTGTGGTGTTAAAATAGGTTTTTGCAGCAAGTTTCACACCAAAGGCATGACTGCCAAAATCGACCGTGTTCAGATACATGGCGACGATTTCTTCCTTGGTGTAATTGCGTTCCAGTTTCGCTGCAGTAACCCATTCCTTGAGCTTGATGATCACAATTTCGGCAGTTGAAGGGTTCTCCTGGCGGGGAAAGAGGTTTTTGGCCAGCTGTTGACTCAGCGTACTTCCTCCACCGGCACTTCGTCGCCCACCAATGATGTTCCTGACCAGTACCCTGAAGATGCTCCTGATGTCAACTCCTGAATGATAATGGAACCGAATATCTTCAGTGGCAAGCAAAGCATGGATCATATTTGGCGATATGTCTTTGTATTGTACGTTGGAACGGTTGTGGATGTAAAATGTTCCCAACAATTCACCGTCGGCAGAATAAATTTCACTGGCAAGGTTGCTGCGGGGGTTTTCAAGTTCTTCAAAAGAGGGCATAAAACCCCAAAAACCCATTGAAATGCTTGTAAAAAGCAGAATGGCAAATATAACAGGAGTGGCATACAACAGCCATAAAACAATTGTGTACTTGCGAAAATTTTTCTTTTTGCCGGCCATGAGGTGCTTGTGTTTTCAACTAATAAACGCAGTCGTCGGGGCTTTATTATTTTTTTTCAATACGTATGCCAACATCTGCAATCCCATTCAGGTAATCTTCACGCATCCCTTGATAAATCCTGAAGGTATAAACTCCTTGTTCCGGAAACCAAACATCATCACGGAACATGAACCGGTTCGTCCGTATTCTTCCGAAACCTTTGCCTGTCCAGTTTCCTTGCCGATCGGCAAGCATGCACTCAATGGTGTCACGCAAAACCCGTCCTTCCGGAAATTCTATATCAAGAAAAATAAAAAGATTGCTATACCTGTATTCTACTGTGTTTCTTATATCCAGAAACATGGAGTGCAATGCGAGGGTGTCATCGATCATCGTCTCAAAAACAATGCTGTCCTGGTAATGCCATCCGTCAGGAGGTATGGCCTCTTGTTGCTGAAAAACAACAGATGTTTCACACGCAAAAAATAACGGAAGGCATAGAAATAATAACCAATGGCTTAGCTTGCGCGTGTTCATGTGCAGGGGGTTATTGGTTTGAAGGGTTTTTAGAGCTTTTGGATTTGCGTCTGCGGCGTTTGTTTCTGGACTTTTTTTGAGGTTTGTCAAAACGGGTCAGGCTATCCTCCAGTCCATTGTTTTCTTGCTGAAAGCTGTCGTCTGCCAGGTTGTCGTTGATCTGGCTTTCTTCTATCAGTTCATCGGGCTTCTTGTTATCCGCGTTCATTCTCTGGATCTCCTTCACCCGTTCCACATCGAGCATAATGGTTCGCCCGGGTTTGTCTTCATAAGCATAACCGATTTGCTTATTCAGAATATCCATTTTTTGAAAAAAAGCTTTACCTGCTTTGGTTCGGAGTTTTATATCTGTATCCGGAAAGTCTTTCAGGATATCTTCATAACACGCATTTTCATAGTTGATGCAACATTTCAGTTTGCTGCACTGGCCTGCCATCTTTTGTGGATTCAGCGAAAGCTGCTGGGTGCGTGCACTGTTGGTGGAAACCGACCTGAATTTGGTAAGCCAGGTGGCGCAGCAGAGTTCTCTTCCGCAAGAGCCAATTCCTCCCAGGCGACTGGCTTCCTGACGCATGCCGATCTGGCGCATTTCAATACGAACACCAAATGCATCTGCCAAATCCCGGATCAGCTCACGAAAATCAACCCTGTCATCTGCCGTATAATAAAAAATGGCTTTCGTTCGGTCTCCCTGATACTCAACATCGCTGATCTTCATGTCCAGATTCAGTGTATCGGCAATCTCACGTGAGCGAAACATCGTGGTGTCTTCCTGTTTGACAGCCGTTACCCATTTTTCAATATCAGATACTTTTGCCCTTCGGTAGACCCTTTTTAGCTCATTCTGATCCGGGTGTACCTTTTTTGTCTTCATCTGTAACCTTACTACCTCTCCCGTCAGGGTAACAATGCCAATGTCGTGGCCCGGCGAAGCTTCAACAGCAACGATGTCTCCTGTTTTTAAATCCAGGTCGGGAGCAGCAATAAAAAACTCCTTTCGGCTGTTTTTAAACCTTACTTCTACGTAATTGGACGGTGGATACAGGTCAGGCGGTTTGATGTTTTTGAGCCAGTCAAAAGCATCCAGTTTGTTGCAAGAGTGACGGAAAACATCCAGCTGACGCGTGTGCGGTTGCGGTGCACAATGACATCCCCTTGATAAAAATGCGTGTTGTTTTTCCTTTTCCAAAATTGAAATATTATAACGTACAAATTTACTAAATTCTCCGGTTCTAAGCTTTTTTTGAATGCATCAGCATGTGTAGCTTAAAAGACAGGTCTGCGAACAGGATTTTGGGGTTGGCATTCCGCTCAATGTGAGAGATGGCATCGTTAAAAGCATCTACAATGGCAATGGCGTTGTTGTGATGAATAAAACGGGAGAATTTTTTGAGAAAATCAAGCTCTTCTCCTTCAAACTTTATGAGGTCACCGGCCTTGTAATTATGCAACAAACATAACCTGAAAACACGCAGTCCATATTGACAAAAAGACTTTTGTTTCTCCCTGCCTGATTGTGCCGTCTTTTCAACCCACTTCAATATGTTTCCGGCTTCATTTTTATAACAGAGCCGCATCCATTCACGAAAAGAGTTAAAATCAGCAAGCTGATCTTCGTCTCCGCTTGCCAGTTTAATCGCTTCAGTATAAACCCCTCCCGACATCAGTGCGATTCGGCCGGCAAAATCCGGATCCAAAGAATGTTTTTCAACCAAAACTTGCTTTAATGCTGTTTCTTCGGGCCGTGGGACCTTCAGTATTTGGGTGCGTGACAAAATGGTGTTGATGATCCGGTCTTTGTTTTCCGAGATCAATAGAAACAAGGTGCCTTCCGGTGGCTCCTCAAGTATTTTCAGGAGTTTTGGGGCAGCCTGGTAAGAAAGCTTCTCCACCATATATATCACTACGATCTTATATGGACTTTCATAAGCTTTTAAACCCAGTATCCTGATGATATCGTTGCAGTCCTCTGCATTTATTATGGCCTGTTTGTTCTCAATTCCAATGGCTTCAAGCCAGTCCAAATATTCAAAATAGGTGTTTGTCGTAAGCAGTTTGCGCCAGTGATTAAGAAACAACTTGCTGCTCACTTTTGCCTTTTCCTTATGCTCCTTGTTGGGCGCGGATGGGAAATAAAAGTGCAGGTCAGGGTGTTCATATTTGTTGAATTTCAAACAGGAAGGACAAACGCCACAAGCATCCTGCCCGCTCCTGTTCCGGCATTGAATGTAGCGCGCATAAGCCAGTGCCAGCGCAAGTGTGCCATTTCCCTGATCTCCCAATAACAACTGGGCATGACTGATGCGTTGGTTTTTTACATTTGAAATGAGCCTTTTTATGATCTGATCGTGCCCGATAACGTCTCGAAAATACATATTTGGAAGCGTAATGATATTTAAAATCCTGAAGAACAAACCTAGCTTTTTTTTTCAATATGACCAAGCATAAACATCATTATGCAACGGGATGTGGCATGTTCGATTATCGATTGTCGATTTTTGATGATCGATTAAAAAGCTCAAAGCTCGAAAGGAAAGAATCCCTCAGCTAGCTAACAAATTCTTCGCTTGTGCGCAGATCTGAGAACTGGGATACGTAACTTTTTTATTAAATGAACGTATAAATATACAATACAACATCAGGAGTTAAACCTGCAAAATACGTAAACATCATATTATCAATACAATAAAAAATAAAAAAAATATTTTGGAATTTAAAAAATATTTGTACCTTTGCAGGCTTTTTTATGCACGAAATTGATATTGCATGATTAATCAGCGAAAAAGAATCCTTCTCTTCGTTGCCATTCCCATACTTCTCATTTTTGGAATGATTACTGTCCGGAACTTCAAAGCGGACGGCGATCTTGTTATGGAGGAAGAGATACAAAAAACACCTGACCTTTCGGATATTCAGGAAAGGGGCGTGCTGCGTGCCGCAACAGACTTCAACTCTACCAATTACTTCATATACAGGGGTGAACCGATGGGTTTTCATCTGGAACTGCTTCGTTTGTTTGCTTCACACATAGGTGTAGAGCTTGAGATTTCCGTTTCTAACACCATTCAGAACAACATTGATTGTATTTTTATTGATGATGGATGTGATCTGATTGCCCAGAGTTTATGGGTGAGCGCCTCTGCCCGAACGCAACTGCAGTTTACAGAACCACATGCGCGGTCCAGAATGATGCTTGTGCAGCGCAAACCTGAAGCATGGCGACAGATGTCGACGGCGGAACTTAATCGTCTTTTGATCAGAGACCAGCTGGATCTGGCCGGCAAAACGGTTTATGTTCCTGATAATCCTGTGTTTGTTCGGCGGATGCATCACCTTATTGAGGAGATCGGTGATACCATTTATATTGTCGAAACAGGGCTCGATGTGGAGACACTGATTGAACAAGTGGTAAAAGGAAACATTGATTATGTCGTTGGCGATGAAACGTTGACACGTCTGAATCAGATGTATTATGCTGATATTGACGTTCAGACCCCGCTCAGCTTTCAACAGCATCTGGCCTGGGCGGTAAGACCCGGAGCAGATGAGCTTACCGGAGCTGTTAATGACTGGCTGAATGATTTCAAAAAGACACGGCATTTTGCAATCCTTTATAACAAATACCACAACAACCCGCGCAGTGTGTACAGGGCGAAAAGTGACTTGCATTCCCTGGGCGGGGGTAACATTTCTGTCTTTGATGATTATTTTAAACGTTATGCAGAGATTATTGGCTGGGACTGGCGCTTAATTGCGTCCCTGTCTTACCAGGAATCACGCTTCAATCACAGTGCAGTCTCCTGGGCAGGTGCCTTTGGTATTATGCAGCTGATGCCCGGAACAGCAGAATTTCTGAATGTAGATGCCGATGCCGGTGTTCGTGAACATATTGCCGGCGGAGTCAGATACCTTCAGTGGCTCGATCAGCGACTGTCAAATGAAATTGAGGATGAAGAGGAACGGGTCAATTTTGTCCTGGCTTCCTATAATGTGGGACTTGGACATGTGCTCGATGCAAGGCGGCTGGCAACAAAATATGGCAAGGATCCTGACATTTGGAAGGACAACGTGGATTATTTCGTGTTAAACAAATCCAACCCGAAATACTATCTGGACCCTGTCGTGCGGCACGGTTATGCACGTGGCAATGAACCTTACCGCTATGTGACGGAGATCATGGAACGCTACCGCCACTACAGAAATGTCTATGAGGTGCTGGCGCAAAACCCTTAATGAGCTTCCAGCCAGTTGGTCCCGGTATTCATCTCTACTACGATGGGTACTGCAAGCACAATGGCATTTTTCATGTTTTCTTCAACCATCGGTTTCAGATCGTTCAGCTCTTCCGGAACGGCATCAAACACCAATTCATCATGTACCTGCAGAATCATTTTGCTGCTCATTTTGGCTTTTATCATCGCATCATGAATGCGGATCATGGCAATCTTAATCATGTCGGCCGCAGTACCCTGCACCGGGGCGTTGATTGCGTTGCGTTCTGCATAACCGCGTACAACCCCGTTTGAACTGTTGATGTCTCTGATGTAACGGCGCCGACCCATTAGGGTGCTGACGTAACCATGCTCCCGTGCGAAAGCAATATTCTGATCCATGTAATCCTTAACACCGGGATATTTTTTGAAATATTGTTCGATGATGAAAGATGCATCATGGCGCGGTATTCCAAGCCTCTCCGAAAGACCGAATGCTGATATGCCATAGACAATCCCGAAGTTTACGGTTTTGGCATTTCGGCGCATCTCTTTGCTGACCTCGTCCAGTGAAACCTCATAGACCTTTGCAGCTGTGGCAGCATGAATGTCGATGCCATTTCTGAAAGCCTCCATCATCGCTTTATCCTCACTGAGTGCTGCAATTATGCGCAGCTCAATCTGACTGTAGTCGGCAGCCAGCAATGTATGGCTATTATCTCTTGGTACAAAAGCCTTCCGGATCAAACGGCCTTCTTCAGTCCGTATCGGGATGTTTTGTAAATTGGGATTGTTCGAAGATAATCGCCCGGTAGCTGCTATGGCCTGATTGTATGACGTGTGTATTCTGCCCGTTTTCTTATTGATCAACCTCGGTAAAGCTTCAACATAAGTGGATTTTAACTTGGTCAGGGAACGGTATTCAAGGATCTTTTGAACAATCGGATGGTTGTTTTTTAGTTTGGATAAAATATCTTCACTGGTACTGTATTGCTTTGTTTTGGTTTTTTTTGCCTTTGATGAGATCTTTAATTTGTTGAAAAGGATATCTCCCAGTTGTTTTGGCGACCCAATATTGAAAGTGCTTCCGGCAAGTTCGTATATTTCTGTTTCAATATCATGAATGCTGTCTGTCAAAACCATCGCATATTTATCCAGCGCCTCCTTATCGATTTTTACACCTTCATTTTCCATGTTTGTCAGGACATGAATCAGCGGTGTTTCAATTTCGTCAAATAGCTTCAGGAGGTTGTGCTCCTTCAGCATCGGTTCAAAAATATTGCGCAGCTGTAATGTGATATCGGCATCTTCACAGGCATAGGGTGTTGCTACTTCAAGGGGTACTGAGCGCATACTTTTTTGTGACTTCCCTTTTTTTCCAATCAGGTGTTCGATGGGAACAGGACGGTAGTCGAGGTAAGTTTCGGCCATTACATCCATGTTGTGACGCATGTCGGGCTGCAGCAGATAATGCGCAAGCATGGTATCAAACAATCTTCCGGCGACCTCAATGCCGTAAATTTTCAGTACACCGATATCAAACTTCAGGTTTTGGCCTGTTTTCTCAATTTTTGGATCGGCAAAAACCGTTTTAAATTTTTCAGCAAGTTTAAAAGCTTCCTTCTGGTCTTCAGGAAAAGGGATGTAATAAGCTTCTTCCGGTTTTATGCTGAAAGCAATGCCAATCAATTCCATTTTCGCGTTTTCCAGTCCGGTTGTCTCCGTATCGAAGCAAAAGGAAGCGGATTTCTGGAGGGTTTGACAGAATTGATCGATCTCTTCATCTTTGGTTATTGCTTGATACTTTTTTTCAGACATCAGGGTTTGCAGTCTGTTTTTGGCATCTTCGGCGGGGTCGGCAAAAGCAGTGGCATTATCAAAGAGGTTCATCTGGCCGCTTTGAATATTTGATTTTTTGATGGTTTCTTCCGGGATGATCTCTTCGTCGCCAAAAACACGTTTGGCAAAGGTTTTAAACTCCAGCTCTTCAAGCAGCGGAATTAATTTTTCCGGATCTGGCTCCTTCCTTTCAAGCGCTTTGATGTTGGTGTCTACAGGCACATCCAGCATGATGGTGGCAAGGCTTTTGGAAAGCAAAGCTTGTTCCTTGTATTCAAGAAGATTTTCCCTGCTGCGGTTCTCTTTCACCTTCTCTACATTTTGAAGCAGGTTTTCAATGGAGTCAAATTCGGCAATGAGCTTTTTAGCTTTTTTTTCGCCAATAGATGGTACACCGGGAATGTTATCGGAAGAATCACCCCAAAGCCCAAGAATATCAATAAGCTGTTCAGGCCGGGTAATTCCGAAACGTTCGCAAACCTCTTTTACCCCCAGAACTTCAGCATCATTGCCACGGTTGGCTGGCTTTAGCATGAAAATGTTGTCAGAAACAAGCTGCCCGAAATCTTTATCAGAAGTCATCATGAAAACGGTAAACCCCTCTTTTTCCGCTTTTTTTGCCAAGGTGCCGATGATGTCATCTGCTTCATAACCATCCTTCATAATGACCGGAATCCGGAAGGCGTCGAGTAACTGTTTGATATAGGGGAGTGATGATGCAATGTCTTCGGGCATCTCCTCCCGGTTGGCCTTGTAGGCGGCAAAATCTGCCTTTCGAAGGGTAGGGGCATAGGAATCGAAGGCTACGGCAATGTGGCTTGGATTTTCTTTTTTCAGTACCTCGGTTAGTGTATTGGCGAAACCAAGTATGGCGGAGGTGTTTTGTCCTTTGGAATTGATTCTTGGATTGCGGTTCAGTGCGTAATATGCCCTGTAAATGAGGGCCATGGCGTCGAGGAGAAGGAG
>SKSI01000178.1 GCA_007123065.1 Bacteroidales bacterium | reverse complement strand
CGACTGTAAGGTCTTTGTCTGCTTTTTGAAGCATCTGGCCAACAGAAGTCTTGCTTTCTTTGATAAACTCCTGGCTAAGCAGTGTGTTTTCCTTAAAGAACTTATTGAGTTTGCCCATGGCAATTTTCTCAAGCAATTCTTCCGGTTTGCCTTCCTGCTGTGCTTGTTCTTTTCCGATTTCGATCTCTTTGGCAATAATTTCAGGAGCTACATCATCCTTGCTGATGGCAACGGGTGCCATGGCGGCAATTTGCATAACGATGTCTTTGCCAATGGTATCGATTTCCGGAACATCTGTTTTGTTCAAAGCGGCGATTGCTGCAATTTTGTTTCCCGGGTGGGTGTACGCAAAAGCTTTGGCACCATGAACCGCTTCAAAGATGCTGATTTCCATTTTTTCACCTGTTTTGCCAACCATGTCGGTTACGCTGTCTGCTACAGTACGACCGTTCATGTCGTGTGACATCAGGCAATCAAGTGTGTCGCATTCTTTCTCTATAGCCAGGTCCAGAATGGCGGCTGCATAGTCGATTACATCCTGATTTTGTGCCACAAAGTCTGTTTCACAGTTGAGCATGATGGCATAAGCTTTATTCTGTGCTTCGTTGGTTTTGCTGAGTACAACACCTTCGTTGGCTGCTCTGCCTGCCCTGCTGCTTGCAAGCTTTTGGCCTTTTTTGCGGAGGATGTCGGTTGCTTTTTCAAAGTCTCCTTCAGCTTCAACCAGTGCTTTTTTGCAATCCATCATCCCTGCACCTGTCAGCTGGCGAAGCTTGTTTACTTCAGCGGCGGTTATTTTTGACATTTTATATTTGATTTATTATATTGAACAATTGGTTTTACTGTTGTTTCCTCGGGCGTCTGCCTCCCGGTCTTTTTGCCCCGGGTTTTCCGCCCCGGCCTTCTGAAGCATCATCCTGGTCCATCTTGGCTTTTTTTGCCAAACGTGCTTTTTTAACAGCCAGTTCATCTTCGGTCAGGTCCTCATCATCAGCTTCATCAATAGCCTTCAGCCGCTTTCTTTCTTTTTCCTCTTCCATCTCCCTTTCCTCTTCCTCTTCAGCAGCCTTGTCTTTGGCCATTTTGCGTTCTGCAAGGCCCTCTTCAACGGCTTCAACCATCAGTTTAACGATGATGTGAATAGATTTTGATGCGTCATCGTTTGCAGGGATCGGGAAGTCAACATCCAATGGATTTGCGTTGGTGTCAACGATTGCAAATGTTGGGATGTTAAGCTTTTTGGCCTCTGCTATCGCGATGTGTTCTTTACAAATGTCGACCACGAAAACTGCAGCAGGAAGCCTGTTAAGGTCTGAAATGCTACCGAGCAGCTTTTCAAGTTTGGCGCGTTCACGCATCACCTGAAGACGTTCACGTTTGGACATATTGTCAAATGTGCCGTCTGTAGCCATTTTGTCAATAGCTCCCATTTTCTTCACCGCCTTGCGGATGGTAGCAAAATTTGTAAGCATGCCACCAGGCCACCTTTCAGTTACGTAAGGCATGTTGATGGGCTTTATCAGCTCGGCAACAGTGTCTTTGGCCTGTTTTTTTGTTGCAACAAAAAGGATTTTTTTGCCCGATTTGGCAATCTGCTTGAGTGCATTGGCAGCTTCATCGATTTTGGTGATGGTTTTATTGAGGTCGATGATATGGATACCATTGCGCTCCATGAAGATATATGGTGCCATGTTGGGGTTCCACTTGCGTTTTAGGTGGCCAAAATGTACGCCGGCATCCAGTAATTCGTTATAAGTTGTTCTTGCCATGATGTAAGATAAAATGTTCTGATAATTGGTTTAACGTTTGCTGAACTGGAATTTTTTCCTTGCTTTGGGTTGACCGGGCTTCTTTCTTTCAACCATGCGCGGGTCACGGCGCAACAAGCCTTTGGCCTTTAGCGGAGGCCTGTGTTCAGCATCAATTTCTACAAGGGCTTTGGAGATTGCAAGCCTGAGTGCCTCAGCCTGCCCCCTGATGCCACCTCCATTCAGGTTGACCTTGACATCATATTTCCCTTGATTGTTTGTAACTTCAAAAGCCTGTTTTACCATATACCGGAGAATGCCGGTGGTGAAGTATTCTTCGTACTCCTTCTTGTTCACGGTTATGTTGCCATTGCCAGGCTGCATGTATATTCTTGCAACAGCAGTTTTCCTTCTGCCTGAGGTATTGATAACTTCCATGTTCTTATCTGATTGAATTGATGTTGATTACTTTAGGTTGCTGTGCTTCATGTGGATGTGTGTCCCCTTCATAAACCCATAGGTTGCGAAACAACTGGCTGCCCAAACGGTTTTTGGGTAACATCCCCTTGATGGCTTTTTCAACCATAGCAGTAGGTTTCTTTGCCATCATCTCCTTGGCTGATGTAAAACGCTGACCTCCAGGGTAACCTGTGTGGCGAACGTATTCTTTTTGATCCCACTTGTTGCCGGTAAGCCGGATTTTCTCAGCGTTGATGATAATCACATTATCACCGCAATCAACGTGCGGCGTATAGTTGGGCTTCAACTTGCCCCTCAGGAGCACAGCCACCTTAGTGGCTAACCGCCCCAATACCTGGTCAGCAGCATCCACAAGTACCCACTCCTTATTTACAGTGGCCTTGTTTGCCGAGACAGTCTTGTAACTTAATGTATTCATTTTTGGCTTATTTGCTGTGTCTCTGTTTTAAATCAGTTCATTAAAATGCACCTGATGCCCCTTTTTAGGGGGTGCAAAGATAAAATTAAGTTTCGGTTCCAGCAAATTTATTAACAACAAATTGTTAATAAATAGCGGATTGTATGCTGAGATAATAAAACGGGCTCAAAAATCAGGGTGCAAAGATAGGAAAAAAGTTTAAACGAAGGGGCGAAAAATCTTTCGCCCGTACATCTATAGCGAAAAGGCAAAATTATCTTTGAAGTTTTCAAGTTCTTTTTTGAAGGAGATGGGAGGGATGTTCATCAGATGTAAGATCCGTTCATCAGGAATCACTTTGATCTCACGCATGACCAGGTGCTGGTTCACGAAGATCATCTCCATGCCGGGGTAGATATCCTGGATCACACTGGCAATGTTCTCGATAGAGATGTTGTGCTCGCTCAGGTTGTATGTGCCGGAAGGTAGTTTGTGGGTTAAGAGGTTTGCAAGCGTATTCGCAACTTTGTCGACATGGATAAACGCGCGTTGCTGTTTGCCGTTCCCGGTGATCTGTATCCTGCCGATGAAATTGGCTGCGAACATAAAACGGTTTATGACCGCGTCAAAACGGACGCTTGGACTGTATCCATAAACATTACCGGAACGAATGATCCAGGCATCCATCTTATCAAAAAGACGCTCCACATGTGCTTCCCCGCGAAGCTTGCTGCTCCCGTAAAAGGTCTTTGGATCTGGTGGCGTGGTTACGTCATTCATCTCTTCGGAAGCACCATAAACAGACGTCGTGCTGAGATATACGAACTTTTTCACCGCACTCTCTTCCACGGCATATACCAACTCGGCAGTACCCCAATGGTTGATTTGTTCAAACAGATGCGAATTCTCAGTAGCCAGTGGGGTAGACACCTTTGCTGCAAGGTGATAAACGACATCAACCCCCTGCAGCACCTGCCTGAGTTTGCGCGAGTCAAGCAACTCGCCCTGGATCAACTGCAACTTATGTGGGTCGAGGCGTGTGTCAAGAAAAAGGTTGTAATTCTTCCGGCTCAGGTTGTCGTAGATCAAAATGCGCTCTACCTCCGGATTTTTTAACAACTCCGGAATTAATTCATTTCCAATGTAACCCGCTCCCCCTGTAATCAATATTTTCATGGTGATTGTTGAATTGTTGAATTGTTGAATCGTTTAATCGTTTAATTGTTGAATTGTTTAATTGTTGATTTGAACCAATCATCCAATGAACCAATCATCCAATGAACCAATCAACCAATGAACCAATCATCCAATGAACCAATCATCCAATGAACCAATCATCCAATGAACCAATCATCCAATGAACCAATCATCCAATGAACCAATCATCCAATCATCCAATCATCCAATAAACCAATCAACCTATATGCAATCCGCATTCCGTTTTTTTCAATCCTGCCCAGCGGCCATCGCGTGCATCATCACCGTTAACCGGCCGTGTGCAGGGCTCACAGCCAATGCTTTTGTAGCCCTTTTCTTCCAAGGGATGGCTGGGCAAACTGTACAATTCAATATAATTCTTCATATCCTGACTGCTCCAGTCTAAAAGCGGGTGATACCTCAACGTGTTGTGTTTTGTGCGCGCTTCCTCGCTGAAATTTCCCCGGTTGGAGTTTTGATCGGCACGGACGCCATTGATCCAGACATCATACTGTTCCAGTAAAGCCTCAACAGGTTGCACTTTATTCAGAAAACAGCAATAGTCGGGGTCGAAGGTAAACATCAGGTCGCCGGCCGGACTCCGCTGCATATTCTTCGGCACGTGTGGCAGGAGGTCAATTACGCGTATCTTGAGCAGGCGCGTTATCTCGTCCTTATATCGAATGGTCTCAGGGAAATGAAATCCCGTATTGATGAAATAGATAGGAATGCCCGGATCTGTCCGGCTTATTATATGCAGGAGCACAACGCTGTTTGTCTGAAAACTGGATGTGGCAAATACGCGCATCCCTTTTTCCTTGTAATGAATGATTTTATCAGCAATCCTCTTTGTCTGCATAATGATTGTTTCTCAGGCAAAAATAGGAAAATATTGACAGTAGTTAGGTCTTATTCATATTTGTTTAGCCAGAATGTCCGTCTGAATGCAAATAAAGTCATCAGCCCGATTATTGGGACAAAGGCTGGATGAAGATCTTGTGGCAACCATGGCCAGAATACCATGAATAATAAACCTGCAATAAAAACAAATTTGAAATACAGTTTTGGCCATCGTGAGCGATCATTCCGGAACACGAAATACAGGTGGGTTGGAAGTGCCCAAAGCAGATTCAGGTTGGTTGATGTAGACAGGTGGTCTGAAAGAAACCACATAAAAAACACGAGCAACCCGGTAATTCCTAACGTCATGAAAAACGGCACTTCAATATATCGGGTCAGTTTTGGTTTGAACAGGCTGAGACCTCCCAATATCAGCAACGCCCAGAACAACCGGAGAGGGGTGACCGGAAAGGGTTTGCCGTGTGTCATATTCAATGGCAACAATTCATTTTGGGTGATTACCAGCAGGCTGCCGTCTTTATGTCGTGCATGTTGAAAAGCGATGGCCATCTCATCGGGAAGAAACATATATTCCCACGGGGTAGCAACTTTGTCGGACGGAATTCCAAGCAGGATATCTATACCAAAGCTGATCCAGGGGATGTGACTGACGTAAGGCTTAAGCATGTCGCGCAGTGTCCTTTCCTCATGGGGGTGCGGATCAGGCCCCCAGTCAATTTGTAATTCCTGATCAACCAGGTCGCGCACCCTGGTAGCACAGTTGTCATAAAAAAAATCATAGAGGTAGTGGATGTTTTCCGGACGCCTGTTTTCTGAAAGAAATTCGTATATACGCAATTTTTCTTCGTAAGAAAGGTTCAGCACTTGTTCGTGGACAGCACGCCCGTCATTCCGGTAGCTGTGCAAGAAACTGTATAATGAAGTGATGGTAAGCCTATATTCCAGTTGACCGCGCAGGAACAACAAATAAAAGTTTGGTGTGTCAAAGTCGAACGTTCCCCAGTTATACACCTCATCAATTCCTGTTGTGGGGTCATATACCCAAAACGCGCTGTGACCAAATACAGAATAAAGGTCGGGTCCGGGACTTGCCGTCAGCAGGCTCATTTTGGTCTCCGGAGTGATCACCTGATGCTGCTCACGGT
>SKSI01000189.1 GCA_007123065.1 Bacteroidales bacterium | reverse complement strand
AGAAAGGTGTGATCTTTTTTTTTTTTTTATTTTTCGGTAACCGGTCTAATCAATAAATGGAATTAGCCTCCTTCGGAGAATTTATTACACGCTTGGACCCCTGCAACGCCGTTGGGTGAGAAGGCTATTCTTCCTGCCCGGTGATATATTTGATGCTGTTCTGAAACGCAGAGCACCACTCGTGCCGCCAAAAGGTAAAATATTTACCGGTCAAGGTGATTTTGCCGCCACCGGTGATACTTTGCTGAAAAACCTGGTTGACACCTGTGCCCTAAAACCGGATCATCACATTCTGGATGTGGGGTGCGGTATCGGTCGCCTGGCAAGACCACTGACAAGATTTTTGAATGAGGATGGCACTTATGAAGGTTTTGATGTGGTGGAGGATGGTATCAAATGGTGCAGGAAAAACTATCATGCCTATCCAAATTTTAACTTTTCATTTATACCATTAAAAAACGATCTTTATAACCTGAATACAAAACAAGCAGCTGATACATTTCAATTCCCTTATCCGGATCAATTCTTTGACCTGGTTGTGCTCACGTCTGTTTTTACCCACATGCAAATGGAAGAGGTAAGAAATTATTTTCTGGAAATCGGCCGCGTGCTGAAACCGGGAAGCCATTGTTTTGCCACATTTTTTATCATCAATAAAGAAACAGAAACATATCTTGAAAAATCCAGAAATCCTTTCTTTCCCTATCGGTTCAATCACTATTTCTTACATAATCCCAAGGTAAAAGATGCCAATATCGCTTACCGGTATGAAATCATTAATAAAATGACTACAGAAGCCAAACTTTCAGTGGATCAATTTTATCCTGGCTGGTGGGCAGGCAAATCAGAGGATGCCTGCATGAATTTTCAGGACGTCCTTGTGCTGAAGAAATTAACCTGACCGGTTCATTCAGCTTTTCAACTTTCTCTGCTTATTTAATCTGTTTATAAATTACGGATGATGCAGGCTTTTTAACACCGCTATGTGTATTTTTGATGCGCAGCAGGAAAGGTCACCTGCGCAGACCTTGAATTATTTTTATCATAAAGAAATATTTAGCAATGACAGACAAAAGTATTAAGGGAACACTGACGGAACAAAACCTTTTAAAGGCGTTTGCCGGAGAATCACAGGCTGCACGCCGTTATGAAATGTATTCCAAAGTGGCCAGCGAAGAGGGCTATGAGCAGATTGCCAATATCTTCAGACAAACTGCTGACCACGAGAAAATTCATGCCAAAACATTTTATGATCATCTGGAAGGGGGCAAGGTTGAGATCACTGCTGCCTATCCTGCAGGGAAAGTGGGCACAACAGCAGAGAATCTGTTGTCGGCTGCAAAGGGTGAAAATGAAGAATGGGTTGAACTGTATCCGGAATTTGCGCGCATCGCGGAAGAGGAGGGGTTTAAAAGGGTTGCGACTTCTTTCAAGCTTGTAGCACAGGTTGAAAAGCACCACGAGGAGCGCTATCTGAAACTTCTCGAGCGTGTAAAAGAGGGTACCGTTTTTGAGCGTCCACAGAAGACACAATGGTTTTGTATCAAATGTGGCTATATCTATGAGGGGGAGAAAGCCCTTAAAAACTGCCCCGCATGCAAGCACCCGCAGGCCTGGTTTGAAGAACTGGCTGAGAATTATTAAATCCTGTCAGAATATTACCGGATAGGCTGCCGGGTTGTATTCATTCATCATGCTGTAAATCTTTTCAAAAACATCCTCAGCATTGGGATTTGAGAAGTAATCACCGTCAGTGCTGTATGCAGCACGGTGGTCTTTTGCCGTAACGGTTGCCGGCTCCGCATCCAGATAGCGATAGCCGCCTTGTTCTTCAAGTACCTTTTGCATCATAAATGCTGTTGCACCACCGGGCACGTCTTCGTCAAAAAATACGATCTTGTTGGTTTTTTCGAGTGACCTGACAATGGCGTGATCGATGTCAAAAGGCAGTAAGGATTGTACGTCAATAAGTTCAACTGAAATATTGAAATCCTTTAATTGTTGAACGGCATCCTGTGCAATGCGGACACAAGAGCCATAAGTTACCAGTGTAATGTCTGCACCTTCAGAAATAATCTCCGGCTTACCCAGTGGAACGGTAAATTCCCCAAAGTTGGATGGAAGCTTTTCTTTAAGTCTGTATCCATTCAATGGTTCAATAATCAAAGCCGGATCGTCGGACTGCATGATGGTGTTGTAAAAACCGGCTGCCTGGGTCATATTGCGGGGTACCAGTACGTGCACACCGCGGATGGAGTTGATCACCATGCTTAGCGGACTGCCTGAGTGCCATATCCCTTCAAGCCGGTGCCCCCGTGTACTGATAATTAGAGGTGCTTTCTGGCCACCAGCAGTTCTGTAATGCAGCGTGGCCAGGTCATCGCTGATAACCTGCAACCCATATAGCAGGTAGTCGAAATACTGAACCTCAGCAATCGGCCGCAGTCCGCGCATAGCCATCCCCAATCCTTGTCCGATGATGGTTGCTTCCCGGATGCCAGTATCATTGATTCGCACTTTCCCATACTTTTTTTGCATCCCCTCGAGGGTTTGGTTAACGCCACCTATGTGTCCGACATCCTCGCCAAAAATAAGGGCTTCAGGATATTTGGAAAAAATAGCATCATAGTTGGCAACCAGGATCTCCCGGCCATTTACCATGGGAGCATCCTCTTTGTATTCCGGTGCCACCTCTTTATTCTTTATTGGTGACAATTCAGACTGACTGTAAAGGTGTGATGAATAGCGCTCCTGATTGTCAGTAAACTCCTCATGCAACCAGTTGGTGACAATCTTCTTGAGCGTACTCTCCTGCGGGGTGCAAGTGTTGCAAATCAGCCGCAGGATTTTCTTTCCCGTGGAGATGATATCCTTCCGGGTAGGCTCGCCAATACGGGCCAGTTCTTGCAGCAATTTATCAATCTTATTCACCTTCAGACACCTGCAGGTTGAGATGTTTACTTTTTTGATGAAATCGTCCCGTTTTCTTAATATGGGCCTCTGGAAATTGTTCCAGGCGTTCCGTCGCGCCTCCTTGACCTTTTGTACAGCTTTTTTTTCAATCTCTGAGAGCTCCTCTTCCGTGGCAATGTCGTTCTTTACAATCCATTGTTTCATTTTTGAGATGCAATCAAATTCATTCTCCCACTTCAGGCGTTCCTTCGTCTTATATCTCTCATGTGAGCCGCTGGTGGAGTGTCCCTGTGGTTGTGTTGTTTCGGTGATGTGAAAAAGAACGGGGGTGTGCTCCTTCCGGCAGATGTCAATCCCTTTCCGATAGGTCTCAACAAGCTCTTCATAATCCCACGCCTTTGCTTTGAAAATCCGGATGCCGGTTTGGTCTTTTTTCCCTTTTTCAAACCCCTTCAATGCATCTGAAATGCTGCTTTTCGTTGTTTGATATTCGATCGGAACGCTGATCCCATAACCGTCATCCCAAACCGAAACAGCCAGCGGAACCTTCATTACGGCGGCTGCGTTCAATGTTTCAAAGAAGTGACCCTCACTGGTGCTGGCATCTCCAATTGTGGCAAAGCAAACTTCATCCCCTTTGTTGGTGAACTGTTTCAGAGAATGCAGATCCTTCTCTTGGCGGTAAATCTTTGATGCCAGCGCAAGGCCCAGTGCCCTCGGCATCTGTCCGGCAGTAGGAGAGATGTCTGCAGAAACATTTTTCTGCTTCATCAGGTCTTTCCATTTTCCCTCTTCATCAAGACTCCGGGTTGCAAAATGATTGTTCATCATCCGGCCACCATTGTCAGGGTTGGCAGACAGATCAGTGTCTCCATATAGTTGAGCGAAAAAGTTCTCCAGCATCATGATGCCTGCTGCAAGCATGAACGTTTGGTCACGGTAGTACCCTGATCTCCAGTCCCCATCTTTGAAAAACTTTGCCATCGCCAGCTGCGGAACCTCCTTGCCGTCTCCGAAAATTCCAAACTTGGCTTTTCCGGTTAATACTTCACGACGACCCATAATGCTTGCCTGCCGGCTTTCCATGGCAATGCGGTAATCATTGAGTATCTCTTTTTTGCTTGGGGCGGATACTTTTTTTCTTGTTGAAGACATATGATGATAAATGTAGTGTTATTGTTTGATTCAAATTGGGACTGATCCCTTATAACACTAATAAAATTAATCAAAAAATGTTCAATGGGAAGCGTATAAGGAATTATTCCGCTTTTCTTGAAAGATCTTCCAGGTTTTTCTTGATGTCCTTCAGGTCTTCCCGGATCGATTTCTCAATGTTGGACAGGTTGATCTTTTCACCGCGCATGCTCAGCCGGTCTGCGGTGGTCCGGGCTCTTGGAATTACAATCCATAAAACAATGTAAACCAAAATGGATGAAGCATAAAGAAACAGGAACAAAACAAAAATCAGGCGGATCAGCGTGGGATCAATATGAAAATAGGCGCCAAGACCGCTACAAACACCTCCTATGTATTTATTGTCCGGATCCCGAAAAAGCTGTTTTGATATCGGTTCCTCATCTGTGCTCGTGTTATGCTTTTCTTCAGCCCCCTTTTCATCCAGGTCGCCGTCGCTCATCTGTGCAGGTTCGCCAAGTTGTCCAATTACCTCCCTGACGTCTGCCACGCCTACAACCTGAAGCTGTCCCTTTTTCTTCTCCTGGAACATCTCTGCAATCCGACCCTCGATTCCACCAATAATCTCTTCTCCGCCAGCTTCGCCCCGGAAGTGTTTTTTAATCCGCTCCAGATAACGGCTCAGTTCAATGTAAGCATCTTCATCAATATGGAAAACAATACCGCTGATATTTACTGTTAGTGTCTTTTTCATGGTTTTTTAATTTCTATAAGGTAAAGATAATTTATAAATTCTTTTGTTGCAAGTTCAATCATTCTGAGGTGATTTGCGCTACCGAAGTTACCAGGTCCTGCCATGTTTTGGCCAACTCATCCAGAAAACTTTCGCCTAAGGGTGTGATCACGTAATATTTTCTGGGTGGACCTTCGGTGGACTCCTCCCATCTGTATTTCAAAAGGCCTTCGTTTTTTAAGCGCGTTAGCAATGGGTAAATCGTTCCCTCAACAACCAGGAGCTTTGATGATTTTAGCTTGCTGATCAGTTCTGAAGCATACGCTTCTTGTTTTGAAAGAAGACTCAGGATGCAGTATTCCAAAATTCCTTTGCGCATCTGTGCTTTGGTTTTTTCAAGTTTCATTGCTTACAGACTTTATAATGAATGCGTTGGCTTCTTAAATTACAAATATTGTACAAAGATGTAATAAAAAATAGTACCATGCATTGCACAGTACTAATATTTAACAAAATTTAAGATATTTTGTTTGTCTGCTGTGTGAAAAACTTAGTTGTTTTTCAACATCTAAAGCTCAATGTTTCGGAAAGCGGCAGGGTGGCTTTCTGATTGCAGATATTTGAATTATGAAGTATGGTCAAAATGCCACTTTAAGGCTTGCCTGTATTTCTGTCCTGGTTTTATAAGTGTTTCAGGAAAGCCGGGGGTATTTGGAGTGTTAGGGAAATGTTGACTTTCCAGGCATATAGCCATGTTTTTTTTGTATACAGTGCCATTGTGTCCGCTGAACGAAACATCCAGAAAGTTTGAGGTGTAAACCTGGATGCCGGGTTGGGTGCCGCAGACTGTGAGCCTCCTTCCTGATCCGGGATGATACAAAACAGCAACAGGCTCATCAATGCTTCCATTTTTATTCACTACAAAGCAATGATCCATTTGGGCAGAAACCTTTTGCCCGGGGATACCTTTCATGAGTTTTTTATGAAAGTCGAAACTCGTGCCATTGCAGTTAATGTACTTGCCTGTTGGTATTTGATTTGGATCATTTT
>SKSI01000031.1 GCA_007123065.1 Bacteroidales bacterium | reverse complement strand
CTGTGTTGAATCTGGATGCCAATGAAACGGAAGAGCAACGCTTTATCCTTGACTTTCTACCCGAAAATGAACAATGGAACTATGCAATCGGTGGTGTTTACCGACAGTTCCGTCAGAATGGTACACAAACCTGGGTGCTGAGCCGCAACATGCTGCGCAACATCGCCTACAAGTATCCTGGCAACGATGATTCCAGAGATCGTATCCTTGATTATAATTCCGATGAAATTGAAAATAAATTCCGTTATGAACGGTCATTTTCTCTTGGTGATTATCAGCTAAACATCGGAGGTGGAGGAGAGTACGCTCGTTACTTTAACAACACCTTTCAGGTTGTATTTCGCGATAACCAATTGAGTGCAATTAATTATGATACCGATTTTGACATGTTTAAATGGTCTCTGTTTGGACAAGTCAATCGCAGGTTCATGAATGAACGCCTGACATTGTCATTTGGGATACGTAGTGATGCAAACAACTACTCGGCCGTCATGAATAACCTTCTGGATCAGCTTTCTCCACGATTTTCTGCTTCCTATGCGCTGAGGGACGACTTGTTCCTGAACTTTAACACCGGAAGGTATTATCAGCTGCCTGCTTATACGACAATGGGTTTCCGTGATAATGACGGAATTCTGGTGAATAGAGAAAACGGTTTAACTTATATTTCCGTTGACCACATTGTGGCCGGTATTGAGTTGCAGCCGGCCGTCAATAACACGCTTACACTTGAGGGATTTTACAAGCATTATAACAATTATCCCTTTTCGGTGAATGACTCCGTGGCACTGGGGAGCCGATCAGCCGATTTTGGTGTGGTTGGAGGCGAAGAGGTGCTCTCCATAGCTGAAGGACGTGCCTATGGTGCGGAATTGTTTTACAGAAACCAGGATTTCTTCAACTGGAACCTGATCCTTTCCTATACCTTTGTGCGTAGCGAATTCAAGGATTTTAAGGATGATTACATCCCTTCTGCCTGGGACAACCGGCATATTCTGAACCTGACAGGTTTACGTAAACTTCCCAGGAACTGGGAGATTGGGTTCAAGTGGCGTTACAGCGGTGGTGCACCCTTTACCCCGGTTGATCTGGAACTATCGGGCATCAGGGAGGCCTGGGATGCGCAAGGGATAACATATCTCGACTGGGCTAACTTTAACAGTGAACGTGTTCCTGCATTTCATCAGCTCGACATGAGGATCGACAAGCAATATTATTTTTCTGGTTTTTCGCTGATGCTGTATCTGGATGTTCAAAATGTATATAACTTTAAAGCGCGGCAGGCGCCGAATTACATCAGAAAAACGGATGAGGCAGGAAACCCGGTTATTTTTATTGATGATGACGGCATAGAGCGCTACGAGTTGCAAAAACTGGAGAATAGAATAGGCAATATTTTGCCAAGTGTAGGGATAATTTTTATCATCTGATCGAAATGGACAATTCACAAAAAAATAAATTTGCTGTTATGAATCTGGTTTTACCTCTTGTTCTTTGTGTCTTGCTGGTTTCTCTTATACCGATGCAGGCAGAAGCAGAACAGCTGTTTAGAAAACGTTCAGCCCCGGTTGAGGTTTGGGATACGATTTTTGCTGAATATCCATCCCGGGGAATAAACATTGATATCATTTTCAAAAAAGGCAGCGCGCATAACCATCCCCTCATGGCGCTCTGGCTTGAGGATTTGGAAGGCAATTATGTTCAAACCTTATACATTGCAGAATCGATTGGCAAGGGAGTGTTCAAACATGGAGATCCCTCCACAGGGCGATGGATGCCTGGGCCTGTGCGGAGACCTGCAGCCCTTCCCTATTGGGGCCATCAAAGAGGCATACAGGCTGAAGATGGTTATTACCTCCCGACACAGGAGGAGCCGATGCCCGATGGAGTAACCGGACCTACGCCAAAAGCCAGCTTCATCGTGCACGCGCAAACCCCTGATGAAGGATTAAGGCAATTCCGTGTGCTTTTTGAGATCAACCAGAGTTGGGACTGGAATGAATATTGGACCAATAGCAAATTTCCGGGAGATGAGCAATATATGTCGTCGAGTCAGCCCGCCCTTGTTTATGAGGCTGTTGTTGATCTCGACAGCGGCACTCGGGAGTTTGAACTTTTACCAATCGGTCACAGCCACTGGTCAGGCCAGAATGGTAAGCTCTACGAAGACCTGAGCACTATTACAACAGCCCTTGACATCACCCAATCAGTCAAATTGAGAATATCTGAGAGATAAACCGAAAATCGGTAATCGACAATTGGCAATCCGCTTTTTCTCAAAAAAACCTAACTTTGGCAAAAAAAAAGCCAGTATGCATTCTGTTTTGGGAAAAAATCAACTTGAAGAGATTACTAAACTTCGTAAAACGCTTCATTCTTATCCGGAAGTGTCAGGTCAGGAGAAGCGTACTTCCCGGCGCATAACAGAGTATGTGACGAAAAATGAACCTGACCGGTTAATCGAAGGACTTGGGGGCTATGGGGTTGCTGCAGTTTATGATTCAGGTAAACCAGGACCTGCTGTCTTATTGCGTGCCGATCTTGATGCGCTACCCATTGATGAAGTGAATGGTTTTGCACATCGCAGCCAGATTTCAGGCGTTTCTCATAAGTGCGGACACGATGGACACATGGCGATCCTGGCCGGCGTGTCAACAATACTAAAAAACCACAGGCCATCACAAGGGCGGATCATATTGCTTTTCCAGCCCGAAGAAGAAACCGGACAGGGCGCGGCAAAAGTGATTGCCGATCCCAAATTTGAAGAAATCAGGCCCGATTATGCCTTTGCCCTTCACAACCTGCCGGGATACGAAAAAAATGCAGTCATATTCAAGGATGGCCCATTTGCTTCTGCTTCAACCGGCATGATCATGGACTTAAAAGGCAGGTCTTCGCATGCGGCGCATCCCGAGCAGGGTAATAGTCCGGTGCACATGATGACAGAACTGTTGCAGGGTTTGATGGAAATCCCGCGATCGGAGGCCGGTTTTCACGACTTCGTGTTGCTTACCATCATCCATGCGCGTCTGGGTGAAGTTGCCTTCGGGACAAATCCTGGCAAAGCGCTGGTAATGGCCACATTAAGGTCCTATCTGGATGAAGATATGTCAATCATGAAAGATAAAGCCGTTCAGCTTATCAGGAAACTTCACAAAAAGCATGACATCAGCTGTGATACTGATTACACTGAAGAATTTCCGGCAACAATTAATGATCCCCAGGCTACAGAAATAATCCACCAGGCCATCACCAGGTCGGGTGCTGCGTCAATTCATATCGAAAAGCCTTTCAGGTGGTCCGAGGACTTTGGCCATTTCACTTCAGCATATCCCGGAGCGCTTTTTGGAATTGGTTCTGGCAAAGGCCATGCCAGCCTGCATAACCACGATTATGACTTCCCTGACGAGATACTTGAAACCGGCGTGAACATGTTCTTTCATATTGCAGACCAACTGGTAAAAATCAACAAAAATGTTTAATACTTCATACATAGAGATCAGCAAAAAAGCGTATAAATCAAATATCCGTTATTTGAAAAAGATCATTGGTAAGGATGTGGTCTTTTCTTCTGTGATTAAAGGAAATGCCTATGGCCACGGTATAGATAACATTATTCCAATGGCTGAAGAATCCGGAATCAGGCATTTTTCGGTTTTTTCCGCAAAAGAGGCATTGGATGCTCACGAGGTGATATCTCCCAAAAGTAGTATCATGATCATGGGATTTATCGATGATGATGAAATGGAATGGGCGATCGAACATGGCATTGAGTTTTTTGTGTTTGACATGTGTCGCCTGCATAATGCTGTAGAAACAGCAAAAAAAATCAAAAAAAAAGCGATCATACACATTGAAGTGGAAACAGGCTTTAACAGAACAGGTTTTGATTATGAAAACCTTAGCAACTTGATTGACTTTTTAAACCAGGAAAAGGAGGATTTTGTTTTCAAAGGGTTATGCACCCATTATGCCGGGGCGGAAAGTCTTTCAAACTATTTGCGTATAAAAAACCAGATCAGCCTGTACAGGAAGTTTAACAGGTATTTTTTACGCAATGGACTTCAGCCTGAGTTGCGCCATACCGCTTGTTCAGCAGCGGCACTGACCTATCCGAACACTATTATGGATATGGTACGTTTCGGAATTGCCCAGTATGGATTCTGGCCAAGCCCTGAAACACACATGTTTCGCTTTCGAAAAGATTCCAAAGAAAGAAATCTGCTTAAAAGAATGCTTGAATGGAAATCGAGGGTTATGGTTGTTAAACATGTTGAAGCCGGGAACTTTATTGGTTACGGAAGCTCCTACCTGGCAAACAAAAAGATGAAGATTGCCATCATCCCCGTGGGTTATGCCAACGGATTCAGCCGCGCTCTGAGCAATACCGGCAGAGTTCTGATCAGAGGACGAAGGGTGCCGGTGGTAGGAACAGTAACAATGAACACGATGACAGTAAACGTTACCGATATTCCAGGCGTTGAACGTGGTGATGAAGTGGTTATCATTGGCAAGCAGAAGCGTTTGAGCATCAGTATATCTTCATTCTGTGAAATGAGTGAACAGCTGAACTACCAACTGCTGACACGCCTGCCTGCAAACATCCCAAGACAGATTGTTCCGTAAAAGTGAAAAGGCCGTAATAACAGGGCTTGACCTGTCAAACCGAAATATAACCTGGACCTTGGTTTCTAATTAACAAATCAACAAATCAACAAATCAACAAATCAACAAATCAACAAATCAACAAATCAACAAATCAACAAATCAACAAATCAACATACAAACCTACCATCATGAAAAACATGATCAAGAGTTTTGCCAGTGATAACAATGCCCCTGTTCATGAAAGCGTGATACGCGCCATTGCAAAAGCCAATCAAGGAGATGCCATTGGTTATGGTGACGATATTTATACGCTTGATGCAGAACAAAAATTCAAGGAGTTGTTTGGAAGGGATATTGCCGTTTATTTTGTCTGTACGGGAACCGGAGCCAATGTTTCCGTTTTGGATCACATCACAAGATCATACCACGCGGTGATTTGCTCAGACAAGGCCCACATGCATCAGGATGAATGCGGTGCTCCAGAAAAGTATGCAGGCTGTAAATTATTGCGCCTGCCATCAGAGGATGGCAAGGTACATGTTGATCAGATGCGCCCGCTTATGCTTTCTTTGGGCTTTCCTCACCACGCTCAGCCTAAAGTGATATCAATTACGCAGTCTACTGAAATGGGGCGCGTATACACCATAAAGGAAATCGAAGAGATTGCTGCATTTGCAAATGAGTTTGATCTTTATCTGCATATGGATGGTGCACGACTGGCCAATGCTGCCGCGAGCCTGAAAGTATCCCTGGCTGATCTGACAAAATATGCAGGTGTGGATGTTTTATCTTTTGGTGGCACAAAAAACGGGGCAATGGGTGCAGAAGCAGTTGTCTTTTTCAATCAGGACCTGGCGAAAGAATATGAATACACCCGAAAACAAAGCATGCAGCTGCTGTCAAAAATGCGTTATGTAAGCGCACAGTTTTCGGCTCTCCTGTCAAATGACCTCTGGCTGCACAACGCCCGTCATGCAAATGAGATGGCTGCCCTTTTGGCTGATAAAGTAAAAGACATCATGGGGGTTGAAATTACACAACAAGTTGAAACAAACGCGGTTTTTGCAATAGTTCCTCCGGAAGCAATAGAAAAGCTAAAACGAAAGTACTTTTTCTATATGTGGGACGCCACACGAAACGAAGTTCGCTGGATGACCGCCTTTAATACTACGGAAGAGGATATTGAGAATTTTGTTGAAGCCTTGAAGGAAGCACTTTAAAATGTTGAGTTGTTGAGTTGTTGAGTTGTTTAGTTGTTGAGTTGTTGAGTTGTTGAGTTGTTGAGTTGTTGAGTTGTTGAGTTGTTTAGTTGTTGAGTTGTTGAGTTGTTGAGTTGTTGAGTTGTTTAGTT
>SKSI01000012.1 GCA_007123065.1 Bacteroidales bacterium | reverse complement strand
TTTTAGGTTAAGGTTAAGAAGCTCGAAGCTGGAAGCTCGAAGCTCGAAGCTGGAAGCTCGAAGCTCGAAGCTGGAAGCTGGAAGCTCGAAGCTCGAAGCTGGAAGTAAGATTCAACGATTAAACAATTCAACAAATCAACAATTCAACAAATCAACAAATCAACAAATCAACAAATCAACAATTCAACCAATCATCAAATTACAGCCCCGCACATCGCTGTTGTCAAAGCGACCCAACACCTCAAAGGCACCGTCGGGGTGCAGCCTGCCAAGATCCTGTGTCGCGATGAAACTGCAAGAATAGAGGTTTGCAAGATCCACGATATTGACCCCGCCGGTGCGGCCCACAGCAAGGTACGCAAGCGGGTCATTGCTTTCACGGATCAGTATACGCATCCAGGGAGGAGTAACGAATAAGCCATCTCCTGTTGAATATGCTTGCGACAGCAATTCCGTCATACCATATTCCGAATGGATAGCCTTCTGATCAAAAGCGTCACACAACACTTGATGCAACTCTGCACGGATCATTTCACGACGCCGGCCCTTCATCCCGCCGGTTTCCATAATGATGGTGTTCCTCAATGTCATTGGATGTTGTTCAGCCAGGTCCAGCAATGCAAAACTGACCCCCAGCAGCAACACTTTTTGTCCTTCAGCCATCAAATGTTCCAAATTTGCAGATAACTTGTCCAACTCATCAAGATAAAACCCACTCAAAGGATGGTCAGAAGCCTGAATCAGACGATCCGCCATATAAACGAGTGAGGAGCCTTTGCGCTCAAGATAAGCCGGTAGCAAAGCCAGAATGCAATAATCCGCTGGATTTCCATAAAACAGGCGAAAACTTTGCAGAAAGCTTTTTTCATAAATTCCCAGGTCGTAAATATAATGTCGCGAAGGCATGCTGCCCGTGGTACCGGAACTTGAGAAAGCCACCGCTTCATCACCCGGGAAAGAAACGATCCGATGCTTTTTAAACAGTTCAACAGGAAGAAAGGGGATATCCTTTATCGTTTGCACTGCATTCACATCCACATCAAGCGCATCGCAAAACCTCCGGTAAACGGAACAACCACCATGCTGAAAACGAAACACATCGAGTGCCAGCGTTTCAAAAGCCTCTTCCTCCGAAACAGAAAAGATACGCTCCTCAAGAATTTTTCCCGTTTTTGTGTTCATCTGTTTGTATCTGGTTTACGTATTGCTTATTGAGACAGGGCATGCCAGTTGAGAAAAAGCATGCCTTATCTGCACGTTGAGTGGTGTTAAGCGTTTTAAAGGGTTATCCGCAAATGACTCAAATTGTTTCACAAATTTACACAAATTAATTCCTTAACTTTGTTGTCGTGATCAACCAATCTTTCTGCCGATGAACGAGAACCTTGATCCTTCCCCTGGCAAGCTCAGCAAGGAAGAACGTCTTTTTGAACAGACTTTGCGTCCGGATGCCTTTGCAAGTTTCACCGGACAATATAAGGTTGTGGAGAACCTGAAGGTTTTTGTTCGCGCTGCCAGTCAGCGCCAGGAAGCCCTTGACCACGTCCTTTTACACGGCCCGCCCGGATTGGGAAAAACAACGCTAGCACACATCATTGCCAATGAGATGGGGGTAGGTATTAAAGTCACCTCCGGACCGGTTTTAGACAAGCCCGGCGATCTGGCCGGCCTCCTTACAGGACTGGAACCGAGCGATGTGCTGTTTATTGATGAGATACACCGGTTAAGCCCGGTCGTAGAAGAATACCTCTATTCCGCCATGGAGGATTTCCGGATCGACATCATGATCGAAACAGGTCCGAATGCCCGCAGCATTCAGCTTACACTTAATCCTTTTACCCTAATTGGCGCAACAACCCGTTCAGGGCTACTGACATCACCTCTGCGTGCTCGCTTCGGGATCAATGCACGTCTGAATTATTACGATGCTGCGCTGCTGTTAAAGATTATCAAGCGGTCGGCAGGAATTCTGAAAGTGAGCATTAGTGATGAAGCAGCGCAGGAGATCGCCCGGAGAAGTCGCGGAACACCCCGTATCGCAAACGCTTTGCTGCGAAGGGTGCGCGATTTTGCACAGGTAAAGGGCAACGGCAATATTGATATGGATATCGCAGCATACGGACTGGAAGCGCTGAATGTTGACAAACACGGACTGGATGAAATGGACAACAAAATCCTTTCAACCATCATTGATAAGTTTAAAGGCGGTCCAGTTGGTCTCACCAATGTAGCCACTTCCGTGGGAGAAGACGCCGGAACCATTGAAGAGGTATACGAGCCATACCTCATCCAGGAAGGCTACATTATGCGAACACCGAGAGGCCGTGAAGCGACCGAAATCGCCTTTAAGCATCTCGGACGGGTAAAAAGCGCCGGACAGAATACGTTGTTTGATTAAGATTGAGGTTGAGGTTGAGGTTGAGATTAAGATTCCATCGTTGAGACTGCATGACTCTCTTTAAAGATAGCCAAGATTTGACCAGCAAATTAAAAGAAAAAGCTGCAGAGCTGGGCTTTGATGCCTGTGGTGTGGCCAGAGCAACAGCCCTGGTTGATCAAAGAGCCGGTTTATCCGAATGGTTAAACAAAGGTTATCATGCGGAAATGGGTTATATGGAGAACCATTTTGAGAAACGGCTCGATCCGCGTGAACTGGTTCCCGGAGCTCAATCGGTCGTTGTTGTAGCTCAGAATTATTATCCTGCTGCGCACCCGAACCCGGAAGCTTATTACAAGATCTCCCGTTACGCATTTGGAAAAGATTACCATTACCTGGTTAAGCAGAAGCTTAACCGTCTGGCAGACTATCTGACAGAAGCTTATGGTCCGCATACTTTCAGAGTGTTTTGTGATTCGGCCCCAGTTCTGGAACGCAACTGGGCACAAATGGCCGGTCTTGGGAATTATGGAAAGAACACCTGCCTCTTACTGCCACGAAAAGGAAGTTTTTACTTTTTGGGTGAATTGATTACAAACATAGTGCTTGAGCCCGATTTTCCTTTCACAAAAGACCTTTGCGGCAAATGTACAAAATGCATGGATGCCTGTCCGACCAACGCCATTATTGCTCCGGGAGTTTTAAACGCTGAAAAATGCATCTCTTACCTTACCATAGAACACAAAAACAATATTCCGGATTCCTATCGCGGCAAATGCAATGGTTGGATCTTTGGATGCGATATCTGTCAGGAGGTCTGTCCGCACAACAACAACCCAAAGCCACACGATGAAACGGCGTTACAGCCATTATATCCTATAACGAACTGGAACAGAAAAAAATGGGAGATGATGTCAAAAGGAGATTACAACAAATACTTTAAAAAGACCAGATCGCCGATTGCCAGGGTAAGTTATGAAAAACTGATGGACAATATCAGGACTTCTTGCGCAGCATCTCTATAAGCATATCCGGGATACGTTTCTTGCGTTCCAGAATAAAATCCGCAAAATCTTTGTTGCTGAAATTGTTTTTATCGATCACCAGCATTTTGATGGCAAAAGGAAAGGCGATTAGCGAGAGCATATCGACAAACAGCTGGGAAGGGTCGGTTCTGTTAATGTTACCCTTTTTGCCTTCTTCGAGCACCTGCTGGGTAAATTTTTCGGTAGCATAAAGGTTGCTAATGGCTTTCATCTCCGTAATGCGCTCACGGCTGCGATGCAGTATTGCCATAACAAAAGAAACCAACAACGGGTTTTCCGAAAGCATATCAATATAAACTTCCACGTACTGTCTGATCTTCTCTTCCAGACTCAGATCGCTGTCCAGTATACGGATCAGCTCTTCAGAATTCTTTTTGACCAAAGAGGAAAAAATAGCATTGAACAGATTTTCCTTTGATCGGAAGTAGTAGTTCATCAGGGCCAGATTGATACCCGCCTTGGTGGCAATTTCACGGACACTGGTGCGGTCAACCCCTTTCTCCAGAAACAGCTCGGTAGCTGCATCGAAGATCTTTTGTTCTGTATTTCTGCTTCTTGTCATTTTTCCAATCTTTTAAGATGTAAAGATAACGTTTTTTTGTTTTAAACTGCGTTTAAAAACGACCGTTCTATTCTGAAAAACGAATGGTTAGAATAAAAAGTATGAAAAAATTATTTTCTGATCAATTTTTGTGAGACCATATAGAAAAGCAGCAAAACAACCAGGAAAAGTGAAAGTTTACCAAGAAAATTGCCGGTAGCGGTAAAAAAAGTGATCTCCTGATTGACGTTCAGGTGGGCGGATATGGCTTCAGCCTGCCACCAGTTTGTAGTCTTGATAACCGCTCCCCTCTGATTGATAAAAGAGGAGATGCCGGTACTTGCCGATCTGGCAACACTTCTTCGTGCTTCAATAGCCCTGAGCCGCGCATATTGCTGATGTTGCCGATATCCGGGTGTGTCACGCCACCAGCCATCATTTGTTACAATGGCAAGCAATCCGGCACCTTTTTTATAAAAGTCGGTCAGGTATTCTCCATAAATGGACTCATAGCAAACTACGGGTGCAAGGGGTACACCCGCAGCTGTTTCAAACAGCGCGCGCTCCTCTTGTCTGCCGAGACTGCCGGAAATACCACCGAAACGATCTACCAGTCTTCCCAGAGGCTTCAGGTAGTTAAAATATGGCATTCGCTCAATGCCGGGCACCAGCTTCGACTTGTGGTAATAACTCAGGGGTTGTCCCTCTTCAATCAGAACAATGGAATTATAACTTACATAATACTTTCCGGTATGGTTCAGAAGGCGGGCTTCCGCAGGTTTTTCTTCAAATGGATCAAAAAGCTGGTATACAAAAGTTCCCATTACCCAAGCAATGCCCGGATTATCGTTAATATGCCGACGCAGGCGTCTGACTGTATAATTGTATTCCTCTTCATGCATCCATATACCGGCAGGGTTAGAAACCTCCGGTGCGATCACAAAACGGGTTTCGGGCAATATTTTCTGATCTGCAAGGTCAATCATCCTGTCTACCCTTCTGCTGATCTCTTTTTGTGTAGCCGGGGGTTCATAAGGATCCTCTGACGGCTGAATCACAACAATATGAACCGGGTCAAAACCCTCTTCATAGTTAAGCCACATATTAAAGGATATCCCTGCCGGCAAAACGAACAGGATTATGGCCAGCACAGCACTTGCACGCGCTTTTTTATCAAAATATCCAAAATAGAAAAACTTAAAAAAAGCAAAGAACAGAAGCAGATTTACACCAAGCACCCACAAACTGCCACCGGCAGTACCGGTTATTTCATACCATTGAATCCAGGCAGGCCACGTGGCAAAAACATTGCCCAAATCCAGCCAACTCCAGCTCAGCTCCCATCTGGCGTGCAAAAACTCAAAACTCAGCCACAAAAACAATATTGACAAAGGCCCCTGCTTGCCGGGCAATATCTGCCTGCTCAAATGCATCAACCACCAGGGGATAGCCATAAAGATCGCATTCAAAACAACCGCCACAACCATTCCGGGAAAAGTGGCAAACATGATCCACCAGGTTGTTAAAAGGTTGAAAACAAAAAAAGCAAACCAGGTATGCAAAAAGAACTGAATGCTTCCCTTTTCCCGACGATTGCGATAGAAATGTTCTTCCAGAAAGAACAACGGAATGAAAGCAAAAAAAACAATGAGGGGGAAACCACGCGCCGGCCAGCTCAGCGCCAGCAGCAAGCCGGTAAGCAAAGCGAACGCGATGGGCTTATGTCTTTTTAAAAATTTCATAACAGGCAAATAATGCAATAACAACCATTTCTCCAATCAACGATTCAACAAATCATCCAATCAACCACCCCCAATCTTAATCCCGAATCGCTTCGCTTTCGGGACTTCGCTAACGCTCAGCCTTAATCTCAATCTTAATCTTAATCTCAATCTCAATCTCAATCTTAATCTCAATCTTAACCTCAGCCTTAAGAGGGCATTCTAAAGTCTGGCGACAAATACACCGGGTACTTCCCAAAAAACAGGGAGGTGTTTTCTGCAGCCTCTTCTACAGGTCTGAACTGGACATTCAATGCCTT
>SKSI01000034.1 GCA_007123065.1 Bacteroidales bacterium | reverse complement strand
ACAGTCAGGGTAAATACTGCAACGTGCGGGTGCCTCTGTATATTCAGTCTCGATTTAAAGATATTGAACAACGCTGGAAGTCGACTCCCGGAATGGAAAAACGGAGCTTCCACGGTTGGATTTTTACAAACACCAGATTCACAAATGATGCAATGGATTATGGCCGGTGTGTCGGCCTGCGTATGATCAGCTGGGATTATCCGAAGAAGGAAAGTCTCAAAGACCTGATTGAAACAACGGGCTTGTTTCCCATAACAGTACTTACCCACCTGTCTGGCAAACACAAGAAAGCCATCCTTGACAAAAATATTGTTCTCTGCCGACAACTGTATGAGCGTATCTCCCTACTGGAGCAGCTTGACCTTACTCCGGTAAAAAGAAATAAGGTAAGGGAGGAGATCAGAGACCTGCTTGCCATTGAATGAATAGCATGTTTTTTCGTAAATTTACATTCTTAAAAAAAATGATTATCCACCTGTAATTATATAATCATGCATACATTTTTTACCTCAAAGACCCTTGCAAAATCGGTTGCAACGACATTATTTTTCGTATTGGTGGCCATTGGTCAGGTTGTTGTTGCACAAACCCAGCCGGAGCGCGTTGAACCACCATTCTGGTGGTCCGATATGCACCATACGGAGTTGCAGATCATGGTGTATGGCGAGGATATTGGCCTTACAACAGCAGTTATAGACCATCCGGGAATACGTTTGAAGGAATCGGTTTCCGTTGCCAGTTCAAATTACATATTTCTTTATCTGGATATTGCAGAAACGGCCCCGGGTACTTATCCCATTCGTTTCATGGCCGGCGGTGAAACAATGTTTGTTTATGATTATGTTTTTAATGAAAGGGAATCAGGATCCCGCTACCGTCAGGGGCTGAATGCATCCGATGCGATGTATTTGCTGATGCCCGATCGCTTTGCCAATGGGGATCCTTCGCTCGACAATCAACCCGGTATGCTGGAGCGGGCGAACCGCGATGACCCTTCCGGCCGGCATGGCGGTGATATACCCGGCATCATAAAGCATTTGGATTATATCGCTGATATGGGATTTACGGCAATCTGGCTAAACCCGGTTCTGGAGAATGATCAGCCGCGATATAGTTACCACGGTTATGCAACTACCGACTATTACAAGATAGATCCCCGTTTTGGCACCAACGAAGATTACCGCAACCTCGTTGCAATTGCGGAAGATAAAGGAATTAAGATTATTAAGGATTTGATCCTGAATCATTGCGGACATCATCATTGGTGGATGGATGATCTTCCGGCACCGGATTGGGTTAATCAGTGGGATGCGTTTACACGTACCACCTACCGGATGACAACCATCGTTGACCCACATGGATCGCAATACGATTACGACCGGATGGTGAACGGTTGGTTTGATACCAATATGCCTGATCTGAACCAGAATAATCGTTTGCTGGCGCAGTATCTGAAGCAAAATGCCGTTTGGTGGATTGAATACAGCGGAATCCAGGGCATCAGAATGGATACACAACCTTATGCCGACCGGTTCTTTATGTCGGACTGGGCATCATATATACGTTTGGAATACCCGTATTTTATGCTCATTGGCGAGGCCTGGATGGGTGTTCCGGCCATGGTAAAATACTATCAGGGGGGGCATCATAATCACGATGGATACAACTCAAACTTCCCGTCAGTGTTTGATTTTGCCCTTTATGATGCTATTGGACAGGCTTTTAATGAGGGTGACGGGTGGTCAACGGGCATGATGCGCTTGTATAACACATTGGCTCAGGATTTTCTTTATCCAGACCCTTACAACCTGGTTGTGTTTGGCGATAACCATGATACGGACAGATTCTATACAAGGGTGGGAGCGGATATTGACAAACTGAAGATGGCTTTGACGTTTATTTTTACAACCCGGGGCATTCCCCAGGTGTATACGGGAACAGAGTTGCTCGAGTCAGCCTTTGAGCACGATGGCCATGGTGAGCTGCGTACCAACTTTCCCGGAGGCTGGCCCGGTGATCCGGTCAATGCCTTTAACCGTGAAGATCGAACGGATGAACAAAACCTCATTGTTGATCACATCTCTAATTTGTTAAACTTCAGGAAAAACACCCCCGCACTCCATTACGGATGGTTGCTTCAGTTTGTTCCCGAAGACAATGTGTACGTTTATTTTCGCTATGATGAGACAGAAACCATTATGGTTGTGTTAAACAACAATGATGATAGCAAGGAGTTGATATTGAGTCGTTTTCGTGAAGGCTGGGAGGGTTACACCGAAGCTGTTGATGTTTTATCGGACAGGTCTTTCAATGGGTTTGATACCTGGACGATCTCCGCTAATTCTTCCATGGTATTGCAGTTGAGGTAATACAAGCCTCTGGTCTCTTGTCGACGCTGTTCTGTCTGTTAAGCCGAAGATCAAGGCATGGTTTTTTGTTACAATGTGCAGAAAATTATTCGGCAAAGGTCATGATTTAGAAAAACAGTAAATTTGGTATATGGTAAACCGTGCGTTTAGGGTGGTTTTTTTGTGTCTGATTCTTGTCATTCCCTGTATTGTTTCCGGTCAGGTCAAAGACACAGGAATCCCTTCCATCATAAATCATTCGCGCATGTCAACCGGTTCAGGTACACAGAACTGGGATATCACCCAAAGTCGCAGTGGTTTCATGTATTTTGGAAATAATGATGGCATTCTGGAATATGATGGCACGGGGTGGAATGTATACCCTTTGCCAAATGCTTCAGTAGTCAGATCTGTATTGGCTGTTGGTGATACGATATATGCGGGGGCTTTTGAGGAAATTGGCTTTCTGGCTCCGGATGATAAAGGACGGCTGATTTGGCAATCACTAAATCACCTGGTGCCTGAGAAATACAAACAATTTGCGGAAATATGGCACATTTATTCAACTTCCGGCCGTATTGTTTTTCAATCCTTCTTTTATTTGTTTATCTATGAAGACGATAAGATACATGTTGTTGAGCCTCCCAGTGATATGAGCCTGATGCATGATGCGAATGGTTTATTGTATGTAGCTGATAATGAAAACGGGTTCTTTGTTTTAGAAAATGATCGTTTGGTCCTGGTCAGCGACCATCCTGTTTTTTTTCGCAATGAAATTCGTTTTGTTCTTCCATACCGGCACCAACAACTACTCATTGGCACTTCAAATGAAGGTGTTTTGATTTGGGATGGTGCCCATTTACATGAATGGAATGCACACACCAACACGGAGTTGATAAAAGGGAATCTTTATTCGGGAACCAGATTGTCCGGAGGAGATTATGCTTTTGGTACCATCAGCAACGGATTATTTATTGCCGACACAGAGGGCAGGATATTGCAGCATATCAACCGTTACAAGGGATTGCAAAACAATACTATTTTGTGTGTCTATGAAGACCGGCGCAAAAACCTTTGGCTGGGTCTTGATAATGGTGTTGATTATGTCGAAGTCAGCTCACCACTTACATTCTTGAATTACAATTATAATATTGAAAGTACTTATGCAAGCATCATTCATAATGACATTTTGTATATTGGTACCAACCAGGGGTTGTTTGCTGGCCGATGGGATCAGGTCAGGAATTCTTTAAATATTGACGAAACATTTACACTGATTGAAGGCACTGAGGGTCAGGTTTGGAGCTTAGAGGTGATTGAAGGAAAGCTGTTATGCGGCCACAACTTCGGTTCTTTTCAAATAGATGGTTTTCAGGCAAGACAAATTTCAGATATTCGTGGTTACTGGTCGTTTTTGCAACCACCCGGTGCCACAGATACACTCATTGCCGGCACATATACAGGGCTGGTCAGGTTTGTTAAACAAAACGAGAACTGGGTTTTTTATGATGAGATTGAAGGTTTTAATGAATCGTCCAGAAATGTATATATGGAAGATGACCGCACGTTGTGGGTATCACATGGATACCGGGGACTTTATAAACTTCAATTAAGCACGGATTTAAGCAAAACCGAAAAGGTGCAGTTTTTTTACAATAGCTGTGGCTTGCCTGAATCGTTGCCCTATAATATTCAACGTGTCAACGATAACATGTTTATCACCACGTATGAAGGCATTTTTACATATGATGCTCAAACAGGTTCTTTTTCTGACCAAAATGAGTTAATGGATCTTTTTGCCGGGAAAGGGTTTGTTGATAAAATCCAAGAAGATGCTTATGGCAACCTTTGGTATTTTACCAATGAATATATGGGTGTGATGCGTTTGCTTGAGGACGGTGCTTTTCGCGACATTACAACACCTTTTTTTGGTCTTATTGATTACATGATTCCTGCGTTTCACAATATTTTGATCTTCGACAGACAAAGCGTGTTGATCGGATCACAGAACGGCCTGATTCATTATGAACCGGGTATGATCAAAGATTATAGTCTGGCAGAGGCCTTGCTTTTTACGGAAGTTACCTTTTATGGCAATGATTCACGCAATGCTTTCCATTATTTCCACGATTACCTTTTAAATGATCGGGAAGAGATGTCGCGCATGCCATTTGTACTAAATTCAGTTTCTTTCAGATTCACCATTGCCGCTTTTGAGAATCCGCATAAACTCAGCTTCTCATACCGGCTCATAGGTCTTGAAGAACAATGGTCGGACTGGGAAACCCTGAATTTCAAGGAGTATACAAATCTAATGGAAGGAAGCTATGTTTTTGAAGTCAAAGCGCGGAATGCATATGGTGTTGAAAGCCAGGTGAAATCATTCCGCTTCTCCATTGCACCGCCATTTTTCAGATCCATTACAGCTTATGTGATCTATGCCTTGCTGATTCTGACGATTATTGCCATAAATATTTATTACATACGCAGGAGGATCCTACGTATTCGGATAAGGGAAAAAGTAAGGCATGAAAAAAGACTTGCCCGCCGTGAACAGATATTCAAGGAAAAAACAGCACTTAGCGAAAAGGAGATCCTGCATCTCCGTAATGAAAGTCTCCAGAGTGAAATGCGCCACAAAAACCAGGAACTTGCCAATGCCACCTTGCACCTGATCCAAAAAAACAAAGCACTTACAAATCTTAAAAACGAACTCAACCAGGTCTTAAAGTCCATGCCTTCAGACAATCCCGAAAAACACAACGTGATAAAGTTGCTAAAAGCAATCAATAGAGATTTGCGCAACGAGAAAAACTGGGAGTTGTTCAATAGCTATTTCGATGAAGTGCATCAGGACTTTATAAGTCGCTTAAAGTTAAAATACGAAGAACTTACCCCGAAAGAACTACGCCTTTGTGCTTACCTCCGCATGAATATTTCTACAAAAGAGATCGCACCCCTGATGAATATTTCAATCCGGGGCGTGGAAATCAGCCGTTATCGCCTTAGAAAAAAATTGCAATTGGACAACAAAGAAAATCTGGCTGATTTTCTGATTTCTTTTTAGAAACGCCATTTTTTCTGAAAAGAATTTAAAAGAGAAACTGAATTTCCGGTTTTGCAATTATAAATATACTGTAATTAAGGATGTTATAAAATTAATGATGTAATCATGATGTAGTGATAAATGTCGATGGTGAGAAATTGCTGTATTCAATTATTTTTAATAACCGGCTATCATTTCTATGTTTGCGGCAGTTAATACAATTTTAACAAACAAAAAACATTTATCCAACCAAAACAAAACATTATGGAAAAGATTAAATCAAAAAATTATTTAATGCAGGTATTCCTGCTTATTGGTGCTTTCGCATTGTTTGCTTTTGCTTCATGCAGCAAAGATGACGATCCTGTTGAAGATCCCATTGCCAGTTTTCAGTATGAAATTAGTGAAGACAATTTCCTGGAAGTGATCTTTACAAATTTCTCACAGAATGCCGTTTCTTATAGTTGGGACTTCGGCGATGGAAATAACTCAACCGAGGAAAACCCAACGCACATTTATGACGAAGCCGACACTTATGAAGTCACGCTGACTGCTACAAATGCGGATGGGGTGAGCAGAAGTTTTTCAGAGAGCATCGTGCTTGACGATCCGGATGTTGTACTTGCCATGTT
>SKSI01000206.1 GCA_007123065.1 Bacteroidales bacterium | reverse complement strand
CTGATAATCGATGGTCTTATCAATATTGCTGTTCCAGGCATATTCTGCTGTCCGGATCAGCTGACAAAAGATGTGATCCGGCCGATGTTGTTCCAATAGCGCATCAATCTTCTTTTTTATGTTTTTTTTGTAAAAATAGGCTACCTGAAAGGGCTTCAATGAAAACAAAGCTTTCATTAGCCTGCAAAAGATATCTGCTTTTCTGATTCTGAAAAAATAAATGGAATTGGAAAACTCGCCCAGTATCCTCATCGCATCCGGATGTGGTTCTGTATCACTGACCGCGCATAAGATCAGTTCATGGTTCTTCGAGAGCTCACGAATCTGATAAAAAGCCCTGAGCTTATCACCTTTTTCCAATGGATAAGGTATTCTGGAAAGTATGACAAAAATCTTTTTTTTCAAACCAAAGCGTATTAAGAGAATTGTGCTTTACTCCGTTTCCGGAGGTCTGACAAAGTTATTATTAAAAACCTTAGGTGTTGTAAAATCTGTTATAAAAGCGGATAAGCCGATCGATGATGGGTTCGATGTTGTGCTGGCGGGCTGCAAATGTTTTTGCCTGATTGCCGATCTTATTTATTATTTCCCTGTTCTCAAAACAATACAGGATGGTTTCTGCCATCTCCTCAGGGGTATCGGCAAGCAGGATATGTTCATTGTGCATACAACTGATCCCTTCGGCACCAACGCTTGTTGACACAATTGTTTTTCCGGCTGCCATCCCTTCAATGATCTTAATGCGCATCCCGCCACCTGATCGCAGCGGTACCACCATCAGTTCGTGGGTTTGCATAAACTCTGCAGCGTCCGGCACCTCTCCGGCAACAGCAACATGTGTTCCTTCATAGTTATAAAAATCTTCAGGAATATTCTTGCCCGCCAGGATAAATTTTAATTGTGGATTCTGATTGATCACGAGTGGCCAGACTTGTTCCAGAAACCACCGGATACCTTCCTGGTTTGGACGCCAGTCCATGCTGCCAAGATGAAAAACAGTGTTTTTTTTAACCTTTCGGTCACCATGCCTGAAAGCTTCTGTGTCGATGCCAAAAGGGATGGTGATTCCGGGTTGTGCATAGCCGTTTTTCTCAAAAAATCTCAAATCGACAGGAGAAATGGCTACAAGGCCATCTACCTGGTGAACCGTTTCCATTTCATAAGCCTTCAGACGTTTTGCCAGGAACTTCAGATACAGTTTTTTCAGTGGATGTGATGCAGCCTGAGCCATCCTTTCCCAGATAAAATGTTCGATATTATGCGACCTGAAAAGGATTGGCGTCCCTGTATTCTGCCTGATCACGGGAATATAAGGAGTTAAAAACAAACCTTCAAGCTGGATGATGTCAAATTTTTCTTTTTGAAGAAGATCCGCCAAACGTTTGGTCACCTTTTTACAATGGAAGCGGGAAATATTATACGATTCACGGGTAAAAATGTTCCTGAATGCAGGCCACAGTTTAATTCTTGTATCGATGGGAAATACTTCAAACTGTGTTTTTCTTTTATAATCTTCCGGGATCCTTTCAATGATTGGTTTTGTGCCTGAAGGTGCCAGGGCAATCACTTTCACTTCAATCCCTAGTTTGATAAGCTGTTGGGTAATCTGGTTCATGGCAAGCGAACCGCCATCTGTTGGAGGGTAGGGGATTTTATGACAAAGCTGTAGGATACGCATAAGCTTATGATGTTTTTTGGGGCTTTCTATTCTTAAAGGTATTTATGAACTTTTCAATTTTTTGTAAATAACTGTCGGTATCCAGGAGAGATGAGTCCGTGGTTGCCTTGATGGTAAGAAGGATGCCAACCGGCAGCAATGCAACGGAGGCGATCCACATTCCCTGGTGGGCTTCCAGTACGCCCTCTCTGACAAACTTTTCACCCATCATGGAAATGACGTGGAATACAACAAAAAGCAATACGGATATTACCAGTGGCAACCCAAAGCCGCCTTTTCGGATGATTGCCCCCAATGGAGCCCCGATCAGGAACAATACTACGCATGCAAATGACAAGGTAAACTTCCTGTGAAATTCAATCTGATACCGTGCCAGGGTTCTTTTACGCTGCCTGAAGTCTTCATGCGACATATTCGTCTGACTTCGGTTGGTGCGTACCATGTCCATTGCATTTGACAAAACCATGCGGACATCGGTGCCGCTGTTAATGAGATATTCCGTGTCTGTTTTATGAAAAACGATGGAGGTGGTATCTCCCGGATTGGGTTGCGCAAAATCATCCTGGCCGAGCTTATTCAAATGATAGAAACGCCGCGTGTATGTCCGGTTAAAGGACTCCTTTCGGCGTTCAAGCTGCTGTGACAGGGAGTCTTCATAATGGATCAGCTGACTGATGTTCAGCATTCGGAAATTACCACGAAACAGATCCTCATCGGTACGTGTGAGGTCAAACATGCTCAGGTCAAATTTGCGCACCTGCTTTTTAAAGTGTGTTCGCTGGAAAGGCCTGCTGGGGTCAAGCGGCCCCAGATCACCGTCCTCCTGATAGTTTGTGCCGTTGTAAAGGGTCAGCACCAGGTACCTCTTGTCCTGAGTCATTGCCATATTACCCCATTCAGCAATGGTCAGGTTTACATTTCCTTGTCTGTCGCTGTGATCATAAATCTTAATCCCCCTCAAAGTCTGACCCCCGTCATCTTTTTCATCAACACGGATCACGAAATTATCAATGCCATGATAGTAGATCCCTTCGGTGATGTTGAATGCAGGTCTTTGCTGACGGACATCATACAGCAATGATAACCCTTTCAGGTTGGCTGCAGGCAGCACATTGTTTGAGAAATAAAAAGCCGCGATCACCAATACAAAAGAGATCATTACCATCGGCCAAAGGATGCGGCGAAGGGAAATGCCCGCCGATTTGAATGCCACCAGCTCATAATGCTCTCCCATCTTTCCCATTGTCATAATAGAGGATAACAGAACTGCCAGTGGCAAAGCCAGGGGAACAAATGTTGCAGTAAAATAAAAAAGGAGTTCTGCAATCACATACCATTCGAGGCCCTTGCCAACCAGATCATCAATGTATTTCCATAGAAACTGCATCAGCAGGATGAAAAGGGAAATAAAAAAGGTCACGATAAACGGCCCGATGTAGGAGGTTATGACCAACTTATGCAGCTTTTTCATAATCGATCGGCATCTAAAGGAATAACCCTTTTAACGGCGGCTTATTGTGTTTTGTTAAAAAGTGAAGCAGATGCTTGCGCAGTGGGCATCACAAGCAGATCATTCACATTGATGTGTTTTGGCAATGTGGCAACAAAAAAGACCACCTCCGCAACGTCAGCTCCTGTTAATGGCTTGTAGCCCATATAGACATTGCGGGCTTTCTCTTTATCTCCATGGAATCGAACCACAGAGAACTCTGTTTCAGTGGCTCCGGGACTCACCTGGCTAACTTTGATCCCATAAGGGAGCAAGTCCATTCGCATCCCTTTTGTCAATGCGGAAACCGCGTGTTTGGTGGCACAATATACATTGCCTTTGGGGTAGGTCTCCACACCGGCAATTGATCCAATGTTGATGATATGCCCGCAACCCTGCTCTTTCATCAGAGGGATGACTGCCTTGCTGACATATAGCAAGCCTTTGATGTTCGTGTCAATCATCCGATCCCAGTCCTCGTCAGAGCCTTCATCTATGCCTGTCATCCCCAGCGCCAGTCCGGCATTGTTGATGAGTACATCAATACGCTTCCAGTGAAAAGGCATTTTTCTAATCGCCTGGTATACGTCATCCTTTTTTGTGACATCCAATTTAAGGATATATGTGGAGATTTTATGTGCTTTTTCAAGCCGCTCCCTGAGCTTTTGCAGCCGCTCTTCTCTCCGGCCGCATAAAATCAACTGGTGACCCGCCTGTGCAAATGTTTCTGCACAGGCTTCACCAATTCCACTGGTGGCGCCTGTGATAAAAACAGTTTTTGAAGCCATAATTGCTGAAAATTCTGATTTTTTTAAATATTTCTTCAAAGATATATTATAATTGATAAAGAAATGTTTTCAGGGATGGTGTTTGTTGCGTATTTTTGCCCTTAATTCGTTTAAATTCCCTTGTACAAATGAAAGATCAACTTTACAACCCACCCGCGACACTTGAGATGGCAGAACAATTGGGTATTAATTCCGAAGAATTTGATATGATTAAAAATTATCTCGGAAGAGAACCCAACTTTACCGAGTTGAGTGTTTACTCAGTGATGTGGTCTGAACACTGTTCGTATAAAAACTCTATTAAATGGCTGAAGACCTTACCGCGCAAAGGTGATCACCTTTTGGCAGAAGCAGGAGATGAAAACGCCGGCCTGGTTGATCTGGGTGATGGACTGGCTTGCGCGTTCAAGATTGAGTCGCACAACCACCCATCAGCGCTTGAACCTTATCAGGGAGCTGCTACAGGCGTTGGAGGCATCAATAGGGATATTTTTACAATGGGAGCACGGCCCATCGCACAACTCAATTCGCTTCGCTTTGGAAACCCCGGTTTGGAACGGACAAAATGGTTGCTTAAAGGGGTAGTAAAAGGGATTGGAGACTATGGCAATGCTTTTGGGGTTCCTGTTGTAGGTGGTGAAGTTTTCTTTGATGATTGCTATACAACCAATCCACTTGTAAATGCGATGTCTGTCGGAATCGTTAAAAAGGGAAACACGATCTCTGCAACCTCTTACGGCAAGGGAAATCCTGTTTTTATTGTTGGATCGTCGACCGGAAAAGACGGCATTCATGGCGCCACTTTTGCTTCGGAGGATATCACCGAGGCCTCAGCTGAAAAAATCCCTGCCGTACAGGTGGGAGACCCTTTTCAGGAAAAGCTGCTGCTGGAAGCCACACTTGAAGTGATCAAGACTGGTGCCGTTGTTGGCATGCAGGATATGGGAGCCGCTGGCATTACGTGTTCTACATCTGAGATGTCAGCAAAAGGAAAGCACGGAATGATCATTCATCTTGACAAAGTTCCTCTGCGTCAAAATGATATGCGGCCATTTGAAATCCTGCTCAGTGAATCGCAGGAGCGCATGCTTGTGGTGGTCGAAAAGGGCAGAGAACAAGAGGTGCAGGACGTTTTTGACAAATGGGACCTGAACTGTGTGCAGATCGGTGAGGTGATTGAAGGGGATATTCTTAAATACTATTTTAACGGATCACTTGTTGCAGAAGTTCCTGCAGACTCGTTGGTGCTGGGCGGCGGTGCTCCTGTTTACGACCGGGAGTATGAGGCACCATCCTATTATAAGGAAAAAGACACCTTCTCCTTTGAATTGCTTCAGGAACCTCAGGACCTCCGTGAAGTTGCCCGCTTTTTATTGGGAACACATAACATCGCATCAAAAAAATGGGTGATCGATCAGTATGATTCGATGGTTGGAACTAAAAATATGTCCTCTAACAGACCTTCAGATGCCGGTATCGTGAACCTCAAAGGTACAAATAAGGCCCTTGCTTTGTCTGTTGACTGCAATCCGCGCTATGTTTATGCAGATCCTGAAACAGGATGCGCCATTGCTGTTGCTGAAGGAGCCCGGAATATTGTGTGCAGCGGCGGAGAGCCCCTGGCGGTTACCAATTGCCTCAATTTCGGCAATCCTTACAATGCTAATGTTTATTGGCAGTTTGTCGGAGCGATCAAGGGGATGACCAAATCGTGCCTGAAATTCGGTACACCCGTTACCGGCGGCAATGTGAGTTTTTATAATCAGGCCACGCAAGGTAATAAAACGGAACCGGTTTTCCCGACACCGGTAATCGGTATGCTGGGCTTGTTGCAAGACAAAAAACATGCTACCGGGATCGGTTTCAGAAACCAGGGAGACCAGATCTTTCTGATCGGAAAGTCTCGCAACGATGTCGGATCATCCGAATATCTTTATAGTTATCATAAAGTAAAGCTCTCTCCCCCACCATATTTTGATCTGGATGAGGAACACGCTATGCAGCAGGTTCTGATGCAAATGATCCGTGAAGGTGTCATTCAGTCAGCACATGATGTGTCGGACGGTGGCCTGTTTGTCACACTCTTTG
>SKSI01000047.1 GCA_007123065.1 Bacteroidales bacterium | reverse complement strand
ACTCAACAACTAAACAACTCAACAACTAAACAACTCAACAACTAAACAACTCAACAACTAAACAACTCAACAACTAAACAACTCAACAACTCAACAACTAAACAACTCAACAACTCAACAACTAAACAACTAAACATATTTATTCAACATGCAATCGATTTTGAAACATTTAAAAGGAGACCGTACCATATGGATTGTGGTATTTTTCCTTTACATTGTTTCCATTTTAGCGGTCTACAGTTCAACGGGCACACTGGCTTACCGTTTCAGGGCAGGCAATACGGAATATTACCTGCTACGCCACCTTGTCATCATCCTGCTCGGTATTGGCCTGCTCTTTGTGAGCCATAAAATCAGATACAAGTATTATTCCACGCTATCGCAGATTGCCATTTATATTGCAATACCTTTGTTATTATTCACATTATTCAGGGGTACCAGCATTCATGAGGCAAGTCGTTGGATCACCCTTCCCATCATCAACATCAGCTTTCAAAGTTCTGATTTTGCCAAGCTGGCACTGATTATGTACCTTGCCAGGATGCTTACCCGCCGGCAGGAATATATTTCAGACTTTCACACATCCTTTTTGCCGTTAATATTTCCAGTCATTCTCGTGTGTGCACTGATTATGCCGGCTAATTTCTCCACGGCTGCTGTTTTGTTTGTCTCTTCCATTGTTTTGATGTTCATTGGGAGGGTGAACGTAAGACATATCGCTGTACTGCTGGGGGTTGCCATAGCAGGGGCGGGAATTATGATTCTGATATTGAGCAGCATGCCTGACGGTGGACGCGTCCAGACCTGGCAAAACCGGATCAACAGCTTTACCAATAAGGAGCAGGCCAATACTTATCAGGCGGACCAGGCGAAAATTGCCATTGCCACGGGTGGGGTGATAGGCAAACTGCCCGGCAATTCCACACAGCGAAACTTTTTACCACAGGCTTACTCTGACTTCATCTATGCCATCATCATTGAGGAGTACGGTCTTGCAGGAGGGTTCACTGTATTGTTGCTGTATTTAATATTGCTATACAGGGGGATACGCATTGCCCATAAAAGCCCGGGTACTTTTGGGGCTTTGCTGGCGGCAGGATTGAGTTTCAGTCTGGTATTCCAGGCAATGATAAATATGGCAGTTGCAGTAAATCTGTTACCCATTACCGGTCAGCCGTTGCCGCTTGTGAGCATGGGTGGCACGTCACTTTGGTTTACAAGTCTTTCTATCGGAATCATACTTAGTGTCAGCCGAAGTATTGAAGAAGAACAAAATGTGTCAGAAAATATACATGTAGTGGATGGAACAGGAGAAACAACATAGCGCACTGAAGGTCATTATTGCAGGGGGAGGTACAGGCGGACACGTATTTCCTGCCATTGCCATTGCTGCAGCATTGAAAAAAAAGGTATATGATGCCCGCATACTCTTCGTTGGTGCGAAAGGCAGGATGGAGATGCGTAAAGTACCGGAAGCGGGGTTCCATATCATTGGACTGGACATTGCCGGACTGCAGCGGCGACTTACATGGAAGAACATTTTACTTCCCTGGAAGTTGATTAAAAGCATCAGGGGTGCAAAAAAGATAGTAAAACGGTTCAAACCTGATGTAGTTATCGGCGTGGGTGGTTACGCAAGCGGCCCATTGCTCTGGGCCGCAGCAAAAGAGAAAATCCCTGTGCTTATCCAGGAACAGAACTCATATCCCGGACTGACAAACAGGCTGCTGGGCAAAAAAGCAGACAAGATATGTGTTGCTTATGGAGATATGGACAAATATTTTCCAAAGCAAAAACTTTATATCACGGGGAATCCGATCAGGGAAGAGGTCGTCGAAATTGATGGGAAACGGCAGCAGGCTTTGGAATATTTTAAATTATCAGGCGAAGGCCCTGTATTGTTGGTTACAGGTGGCAGCCTGGGTGCGCGGACCATCAACGAGAGCGTTGCAGCGCACCTAAAGAGTCTTACGGACCAGGGAATCCGGGTAATATGGCAAACAGGAAGCACATATTTCAAAGACGCAAAAAGGTTGCAGCAACAGCTCACCAACAGGAACCAGCTTGCGGTAAGACAATTTATCAACAGGATGGATTATGCATATGCTGCTGCTGATCTTGTGGTAAGCCGGGCGGGAGCGATTGCCGTTTCTGAGCTCTGTGTCATCCGGAAACCGGCAATCCTGATCCCCTCTCCCAATGTGGCCGAGGATCATCAGACAAAAAATGCGATGGCATTGGTTAACCAACACGCCGCTGTGATGATAAAGGATGTCCAGGCACGGGAGAAACTCGGAGAAGAAATTGTGTCACTGATATTTGATGATGAAAGGATGCACAAGCTAAAGGAGAAAATGGCAGGCCTTTCCTACCGAAATGCAGCCGAAGTGATTGCGGGCGTGGCACTCAGTATTGTAAGAACAAATTATAAAGTGGTCAACGGCCAGGGATGAGGAACTTAAACGACATACAACAATTATTCTTTCTCGGCATCGGAGGGATTGGCATGAGTGCCCTGGCGCGTCACTTCCACGGCCGGGGTGTCCATGTATGCGGCTATGACAAAACGCATTCTGATCTGACACAAGCGTTGCAGAATGAAGGCATTGAAGTATTCTTTGATGACGATCCGTCACTGATTGGTCAGACACCAGAGATGGCTATTCACACACCGGCTGTTCCCGAGGATACAAAGCTGTTTCAACACCTTAAACAACGGGATATTCCTATCATCAAGCGGGCCAAAGTGCTTGGAATGCTTTCAGAAACAATGCCAACCATAGCTGTTGCAGGAACACACGGCAAAACGACCATTTGCGCGATGCTGACCCACATTATGAAGTATTCCGGGACACCCTGCCTCTCTTTCCTGGGGGGCATCAGTCTCAACTACAACAGCAACTACATTGGTGATACCAATGCAGAATGGCTGATCGCGGAGGCCGATGAGTTTGACCGGTCGTTCCTGCATCTAAGACCCCGTCTTGCGCTTATCAGTTCGGTTGACAGCGATCACCTTGACATTTATGGAAACCGGAAAAAGTTGTTGGAGTCTTTTGACTTGTTTATTCAGAACCTGGACCCCAGCGGACATCTGTTGTTGCGCAAAGGCATTGAGGAAGAACTATCTGCAACAACAGGAACAACGGATTATGATATAGAACCGCCTGCTGCATATTACCTGAAAAACATTCACATTCAGGACGGCAGGTACCGGGCAGACCTGGATGGAAGGCTGCAGCTGACGGGAATTGCCCTGCAATACCCCGGAAGGCATAATCTGGAAAACGCCATTGCTGCTGCTGCACTGGCACACCAGGCAGGCATCAGTCCGGACGATATCCGGGCAGGACTAAACAGCTTCACCGGTGTAAAACGCCGTTTTGAAATCCATTTACAAACAAAAAACACCATTTACATTGACGATTACGCGCACCATCCGGCAGAAATTGCTGCCTGCATCAGATCGGTACGTGAGATGTGGCCAGGGAAAAAAGTCACAGGAGTATTTCAACCGCATCTGTTCTCCCGGACAAGAGATATGGCCGTTCAGTTTGCAGAAAGCCTCGAGCTGCTGGATGAGGCAATCTTACTGGACATCTATCCGGCAAGGGAAAAACCCATTAAAGGGGTAAATACCGGGTTAATCATAAGCAAAATACAAAACACCAGCAGCCAACACTTAAGCAAAGAAGATATGATCGACTACCTCACCACGGCACAAACAGAAGTGGTTCTTACAATGGGGGCAGGTGATATCGACCGGCTGTGTCCGCTTATCAAACAAAGTCTGATACAAAAACAACAATAATGTTGCGCAACATACTACATATAATCCTTTATTCACTCATCCTTGTGGGGATGGTGTGTCTCATTGGGTTTTCTGCCAGACACCAGCACCATAAACCGTGCAGCAATGTCAACATCAATATCAGAAGCAACAGTGGCAACTTCTTTATTCACAATGCAGAAATCAGAAACTCAATCATCGGGCAATTTGACAGTCTGGAAAACAGAACGCTGAGCCCAAATATAATGAGCGAGCTACACGAATTCATAAGCAACAATCCCTATGTTTCAAAGGCCAATGTTTACCGGACTGTACATGGAAAAATCGGCATTGATATCATGTTGCGCGATCCAATTATTCGTATTGTAAACAGCCGCAATCAAAGCTTTTACATCGACAGGGACGGATACATGTTTCCATTGTCTGATCAGCATACTGCAAGGGTTATGATTGCAACCGGACACATCGCTGCACCCTTTATTCCCGGATTTCACGTAACAGACACAATTGCAGGAGGTCAAACAGACAAGCACCTTTCGGGCCTTTTTGATCTGGCAGGCTTCATCGATTCTGAGTCGTTCTGGAAAGCATTTATCGACCACATCTACGTTACGGCAGATGGAAAGTATGAACTGACACCAAGGAATGCCGCACACACCATTCAATTCGGCAACGCAAACCAGATCGAACACAAGTTCAGAAAGCTGAAGCTTTTTTATATTGGCAACCTTGCCCAGAGGGGCTGGCATTACTATAGAAGAATAAATTTAGAGTTTAATAATCAGGTTATTTGTTCAAAATAAATACAATTATGGAATCATCGGAAATCATCGTTGGTCTTGACATTGGTTCAACAAAGATCGCATGTATTGTTGGGCGCAAGAATGAATACGGAAAGGTAGAAATCCTTGGGATGGGACGCGCCGACTCTCTTGGTGTAAACCGAGGTGTTGTGGAAAACATCCAATATACCGTCAACTCTATTGAGCAGGCAGTGAAAGAAGCCAGTTTAAGTTCCGACGTAAACATCAAGATTGTAAATGTTGGGATTGCCGGTCAGCATATCCGCAGCCTTCAGCATCGTGGTAACATCATGCGCAATAGCATTGATGAGGAGATTGAGCAGGCCGACGTCGACAATCTGGTCGAAAACATGTACAAGCTTGCCCTTCCCCCGGGAGAAGAGATCATTGATGTGATTCCTCAGGAGTTTATTATTGACGGACAACAGGGAATCAGGGAGCCAATCGGCATGTCAGGCAACTGTCTGGAAGCAAACTTCCACATTATTACAGGGAAATTGGCTGCGGCAAAAAATATTGACAAATGCGTTACGAAGGCAGGCCTGACGATATCGGATGTGATCCTTGAGCCATTGGCCTCTGCAGAAGCTGTGCTAAGCGAGCAGGAAAAGGAAGCCGGTGTCGTGTTGGTTGATATTGGCGGAGGGACTACCGATCTGGCAATTTTTCAGGATGAGATCATTCGGCATACTGCTGTTATTCCTCTCGGGGGAAACGTGATCACAGAAGACATCAAGGAAGGATGCTCCATCATCCGGAACCAGGCGGAAGCATTGAAAAAAAGCTTTGGGTCAGCACTGGCTTCCGAAAACAAAGATGAAGAGATTGTTTCAATACCGGGACTGAAAGGACGCGAACCCAAGGAGATCTCCCTAAAAAACCTGGCTCACATTATTCAGGCACGCATGGAGGAACTCGTAGAACATATTTACTATGAAATAAAAACTTCAGGCTTTGAAAAGAAACTCATTGCAGGGATTGTTCTGACAGGGGGTGGCAGTCAGCTGAAGCACGTGGCACAACTTACTGAATTCATAACCGGAATGGATACCCGGATCGGCTATCCGAACGAACACCTTGCCAAAACACTCAGTGGTGAGATTGGCAGCCCGATGCACGCCACCGGTGTCGGACTGGTGATAAAAGGGTTTCAAAATATTGAAAAAAGAAATAAACAGCGAAAGACAAACAACGGAAGAACAATAAAAAAGAAAGATTCATTCCTGGATAAGATATTTTCAAAAGGGAAAGATTTTTTTGAAAAAGACAGCGATCAATAAAAGAAAAAAAACAAACATCAATATCAAAACATTATGACGACAGATATGATCAAATTCGATTTACCAAAAAACCAAAGCTCCATCATCAAAGTAATCGGTGTTGGAGGGGGTGGCAGCAATGCTGTTAACCACATGTTCCGGCAGGGCATCGAAGGGGTTGACTTCTTCGTGTGCAATACAGACTCACAGGCACTGGAAACAAGTCCGGTTCCAAACAAAATTCAACTTGGCGTCAATCTTACTGACGGGCGTGGAGCAGGCAGTGTTCCTGAAATAGGCCGGAAAGCCGCAATTGAAGACATTGACCGGATAAAAGAGTCTTTGGGAACAAACACCAAAATGGTATTCATCACAGCCGGAATGGGCGGAGGAACAGGAACAGGTGCTGCACCAGTGATTGCCAAAGCGTCAAAGGAATTGGGTATCCTCACCGTGGGTATCGTTACCATCCCTTTTTCTTTTGAAGGAAGGAAGCGCCGTCAGCAAGCAGAGGAAGGAATCCGTGAATTATCTTCCGGCGTAGATACCCTGCTGATCATCTCCAACGACAGGCTTCGTGAACTTTATGGAAACCTGAAAGTAAAAGAGGCATTTGCCAAAGCAGATAATGTGCTTACAACAGGCGCCAAAGGGATCGCTGAAATCATCACCCTGACAGGCAATATCAACGTTGATTTTGCTGATGTACGCACAGTGATGTCTGAGAGCGGGGTTGCCATTATGGGTAGTGGAAGTGCAGAAGGGGAAAACAGAGCAATCAATGCTGTGGAAACAGCTCTCTCTTCACCACTGCTTAACGACAACCACATCCTCGGCGCCAAGAACGTACTGCTAAACATCACCAGTGGCAAAGAAGAAATTTTAATGGATGAGATCACTGAAATCACAGATTACATACAAAATGAAGCGGGCTCTTCCGCTGAAATTATATGGGGGCTTGGCCACGATGAAAGCCTTGAATCCAAAATAAGTGTTACCCTGGTAGCAACAGGCTTTGACACGAACGAGAAGCTGATTGACATCGACTATAAGCCCGCGCCGGTTAAAAAAATAATGGAGCTGGATGAGTTGCACCAAAACACCAACAGCACGAAAACGGTTCCGGAATCACCATTTGCAGAAAAGCAAACTGAAGCTGATGAAATAAAGATCAAGAAACTGGCAAAGAACAAAGACGATGAAAAGGATTCCACTCAAAGTAGCAAATCCAGAATCCTGGATCAATCGATCACGGCATTCAAAACAAAAATAGCCGCGCACAGAGCAGAGAAAAAAGATGAGGAAACAAAATACAACAAGACTTTAAACACAGAAGAAAAGCAGCAATATATCCAGGACAGGAATGAAAGACTTAAAAACCTCAGCTTGCAGCTAAAAACACCCGAAGGTCTGGCAGATCTGGAAAAACTACCAGCATACATAAGGAGGAATGTAAATCTGAACCCGGTTCCGGCCAGCAACGAATCACAGATTTCCCGTTTTACACTTAATGAATCAGATGAAAAAGGATCACAAATAAAATCAAACAACTCCTTTTTGCACGATAATGTCGATTGATCTGCTGTATTTTGAGTATCTTTGCAGTCAGAATAATCACTTTTTAATGCAAAACAGGCATGAAAACCAAGGCTATCATTTATATTCTGTTTTTTCCGCTGGTGCTGACTTTTAGTTCTTGCAGCCGAAACGACCCTGATGTCATCGCGGAACGTGACAGAAATAAAATCCTTGAATACATTGAAGAAAATGACCTGGATGCCATAGAACTTGAAGAAGGAGTATGGGTGGCGGTCACCAGGGAAGGTGCAGGTGACCACCCAACAGAAAACAGTGTTGTGAAACTCACTTATACAGGGTTTCTGCTCGATGACACCATATTTGATGAAGGCTATAATGCCCACATCAGTCTTCAGGGTGCTGTACGTGGTTTCCGCATTGGGGTTATGGCATTTCGCCGTGGAGGGGAAGGCACAATCCTTATTCCATCAGCTGCAGGGTATGGGGAATACGCCTATGGAAACATCCCCAGAAATTCTGTTTTGATATTTGATGTAGATATTATCGACTTTTAGTACAAGAATGTATAATTCATAATTATAAAAAAGATGGCCAGTAAAAAAAACCTGAAAAAAGATATCAACTTCCTGATTGATGAAGTGATCGGCACCTGTCTGATGCGCCAGGCAATCCAGAAAAATAAACAAGAAAAAGAGCTGGACGACACCATTAACGAAATGCTGATTTTTCGCGAGGAGTTGTTGGAAAAAGTTAATAATCCAAAGCTTACTGATGCAGACAAGAACCTGCGATCCTATTACCGCAACCTATACAGTGAGCTGCTGAAAAAAGTAAACGATACTTTTGACAAATTAAATAAGATGACGGAATAAACAGCCCCGCACAAACGTTATATGAAGGCGCAAATGCGCCTTTTTTGCTATATATGTATATACGAATGCACAAGCAATTAAAACCATGAAAACCCATCGCAACAAACCCGAAACAGGACGAACACGCCATAAGGGTGCCCGTCCAAAATCAACACCGAGATACAACAAAAAAGAAGATCCTTCCATCAGACTCAACAAATATGTTGCCAATGCAGGTGTCTGTTCACGTCGTGAAGCAGATGTACTGATCGCCAACGGCGCCATTAAGGTAAACGGAAAAATCGTCACTGAGCTTGGAACAAAAGTGATGCCCGGAGATGTTGTGGTATATGGCAACGAAAGACTGGTTAACGAAAAGAAGGTATATGTCCTTCTGAACAAACCCAAAGACTTCATCACCACCACCGATGATCCCAGCGCACGGAAAACCGTGATGCAACTGCTGGGAACCACTATCAAAGAAAGGCTTTATCCCGTTGGCAGACTTGACAGAAACACCACGGGGTTGTTGCTGCTTACCAACGACGGTGAAATGACTAAAAAACTGAGTCATCCATCACACGGCGTTAAAAAGCTTTATCAGGTCACACTGAACAAAGGGGTTTCACAAAAGGATATTGGACTTATTGCAAATGGCATTACCGTAGGGAAAGACAAGATCATACCCGACACCATAGCCTATGCCAACCCTGAAAACAAAAGCGAAATCGGAATAGAGATCCATTCGGGGCAAAACAGAGTGGTACGCCGGATTTTCGAACAGCTTGGTTACGACGTGACCAAGCTTGACAGGGTAATGTATGCCGGGCTTACAAAGAAAGACCTTCCAAGAGGGAAGTGGCGCAAATTAACGGAAAAAGAAATCATTTATCTGCAAATGATCCGGTAAACGTCGATGGACAACAACAAGGCAAGCAAAAATTCGGTTACCAGACAATTTTTCAAGCTTATGTTCCTGAGCGGTGCAATATTCATTGCAGCACTCGCAATCATTATTTTGCTGATCGCATGGTTTCAGCGCAGCCATATCCTCGATCAGTTTTCTCACCACCTGCAACACCGTCTTAATGTCGACCTGCAAGTTGAATCGCTTAGTTTTGGAGTCATCAGGAGCTTTCCCACAGCAACCGTTACGGCACAGGGTGTAAAACTGCAACGCGGCAATCAGGGAGATCCCTTTTTTGTTGATGCAAATGCAGAAAGTGTGCAACTCCATTTTAACATATTGGATGTTCTCAAAAAAGAGTATCGGGTTAACCGTTTGACCATAAAAAACGGACATGTCATTGCCTCTTTTGATCCGGATCATTTGAAGCCGGGACAACCCGGTAACCCGGAAACGCAAAACAGCAACCTGAAATTTGACCTGCGCCGACTGCTGCTCTACAATATAACATTCCAATACATCAATCCGGGAGAAGAGCAAAACATCTTATTTTTGATTACCCAAATGCATCTGAACAGTGCTTCTTCAGAAAGATCTGAATGGGAAATGGATAAAAGCAGCATTGTTTTCAATGATTATCTTTTTGAGACTGCGGGAACTTTTATTTATGATGAGGAAACAGTCTTGATGGATGCCGCAATCCATGGCAACAATTTCCGGATCGAATCAGTTATTAATGATTTGCCGGAAAGTCTTGTCAAAGAATTAAGCCCATACAGTCCGAAAGGCAAATTGACATTTACATCCCTTTTGCAAGGCCAAATTGCTTCCGGCCAAACACCCCGTATCTCCGCTGACTTTGTCATAAGCAATGGGAGCATTGCGCATCCGGAAAAAAGCCTGAAGCTGGATCGGGTCAGTCTGGAAGGACACTACACGAATGGCGATAACCGGACAGCCGCATCGAGCAAAATCAAACTTCAGAATGTCAGGGCCAGCACCGGATCCGGGAAAATAACGGGAGCTGTTTCCATTAAAAACCTCCATCGACCGCTGCTGGAAATTGATCTGATTGCAGATGTAAGCGCCGGGGACCTCGTCGCATGGACTGGCCTCAACGGCTTGAAACCCTCTAAAGGCAATGTAAAGGCAGATCTGTTTTTTGCCGGAAGAATGAACAGCGACAGAAGATTTTCCGGAAGTGACCTGCTGGCTGCAGATATACGGGGAGATGTAAACTTCCACGACTTAAGGTTTTCAACAGAAAACAGCCAGCTGGATTATCACAATTTCACAGGGGCATTCTACCTGGCAGAAGACCAATTATTGGTAATCCATGAGCTTTCGGGGAAAGCCGGGCAAAGCGACATCAATTTATCAGGAACCGTTTATAACCTTCTCCCCTATTTGTTTATTGATAATGAATATTTATTTATTGAGGCGACACTCTCCTCAGAGGCTTTGTTATTGGATGAGTTGCTACTGCAGAATGGGCAATCTGCAAACGATGACAATTACAGCCTGAGCTTTCCAAAGTACCTGCATTTGTCTCTGAAGGCGAATGTCGGACAGTTAACATTCAGGCGCTTTAAAGCTGACAGCATCCTGGCGGAAACCACACTGATTGACAGGAAGTTATTTGCGGAGAACCTCACATTTAACACAATGGACGGTAACGTATTGATGACCGGCAACATCGATGCAAGTCAAAAGGGCGACATCCAGCTAAACACACGGGCAGATCTGATAGATGTGGATATCCACCAGCTGTTCTATCAAACGGGAAATTTCGGACAAAGCAGCATTGTTGATGAGAACCTTTATGGATATGTAACTGCTGAAGTTGAGTTTTTATCGAGCTGGTCGCCGGCACTGCAGATCAGGTGGGACAGTATGGTGACCAACGCATCGTTAACCATTGAAAACGGCAGGCTTGTCAATTATCAGCCGATGCAGGCGCTTGGACGATTTATCAGAGCAGGCGATCTGAATGATGTCGCTTTTTCAACTTTAAAAAACCAAATTTACATCCATAATAAGAAAGTTTTGATCCCTATGATGGAGGTAAACTCCAATATACTCGACCTGGAGCTTTCAGGAGAACATAGCTTTGGCAACGAAATAGATTACCGGCTTCGTGTAGAACTATCAGAGCTGCTGGCCGGGAAGCATCGCGAAAGCAGGAACCCGCAGGAACAGTTTGGAGATATTATCGATGACGGCCTTGGACGCACGACACTCTTTCTGAAACTTACCGGCACAACACAGGATGTGGTTGTGCGCTATGATCAGGAAGGGGTCAGGGAAAAATTGCGTGAAGATTTCAGGGAAGAACGGGAGAACCTCCGCGATATCCTCCGCGATGAATTCCGCTCGCTGTCGCGCCGGTCACCCGACACAACAACTGTTAAAGATGACAGGCAAAAAGAAAGGGAGCAGATCAGAAAACAGGAAGAAGAAGGATTTATAATAGAATGGGACTGATTGCCAAAAGACAAACCATCATCCAACCAAAAGTGACGCAATGATCTCTTTTCCAAATGGCCGAATTACTCTGGGGCTGTATGTCAAGGCAAAGCGCGGGGACGGTTTTCATGACATTGAGACTGTGATGCTGCCCGTTTCGATCTGTGATGCTCTGGAGTTTGTTCCTGCCACGAACGGCAAAACAAAAATCATAACAACCGGAATACCTATACCCGGTGACCTTTCAGAAAATCTGGTTTGGAAAGCATACCAACTGGTGCAAAAAGAATTGCGCATTCATTCCGGACCAAAATCCGGTGCTTTACCACCACTTCGCATACACCTCCGCAAGGGGATTCCCTCTGGATCCGGACTTGCAGGCGGCAGTTCCAACGGAGCATTTATGCTTTTGATGCTCAACCGGTATTTCAGACTTAACCTGACACAAAGCCGGCTTCATACACTATCGATTGAGATGGGCAGTGATTGCCCGTTTTTCCTGCATAACAAAACAATGCTTGTAACTGGCCGCGGAGAAACAATCGAATCAATAAATACCCCAGATCTTTCTGATTATTGCATCATAATTATCATTCCGCCAATCCACCTGAGCACTTCCTATGCTTATAAAAAGGTCAATCCGGTAAGTGAAAGAACACCGCTTAATAAAATACTGGAACTACCTGTTTCCGGCTGGCAAACCCAATTGACAAACGACTTTGAAGACGTAATTTTTCAGGAACACCCATATTTGGAAGAAATCAAAACCCGGTTATTGAACCACGGAGCAGTATATGCTTCCTTAAGCGGCAGTGGATCGGCTATATTTGGACTTTTTACTGATTCAAAAGTTGTTTTTCCATTACAAAAAGCTTTTCCTGACTGCAGAGTCGGCCTGTATCGGGGCTTTCATTCATAAAAACACAATCATTGCCCTCATTTTCTAAAAATCATTAAATTTGTGGCCAATCCGGTTTTTGCTGCAGTGCAGTTCTCTTTAAATCGGTAAAACAGCTAAAAAGCAATTATTCACAAAAAGCAACAAATATGCGCAAACTGACGATTATCTTCGCTTTTTTATGGTGGGCCACTCCTTTTGTTCAGGCCGATGAAATCCTTACCACGCACAACATTTTCGACCTGAGGACGGTCGTTGAGGTATCTATGTCGCCCGATCAGCAATATATTGCTTTTACGCTGAACGTTCCCAGGCCGTTTAACCATTCTGCTGGCAACGACTACCGGGAACTTTATGTGTACGATCGTGCCAATGACGACATCATCCCATTTATGACCGGCAACCGAAGAGTTTTTAACATCGGGTGGACACCATCCGGTGATGCTGTAACTTTCAGGGCAAACCTTCAGGACCTTCCGCACGTACAGGTCTATGCAATGAGTTTGCGGGGAGGGGAGCCACGCGCCATCACAGAGCACACTTCCAGCGTGATGAGCTATTCCTTCATCGATGATGAAAGGTTGGCCATTGTAGCTACCGGTCCTCAGGATCCGCTGCGGCAGGAATTGCGAAACAAGGGTTATCAGATTGAAGTTTATGAGGAAGAGTGGGTCCACAGAAACTTATATGTTTACCATATTGGCACACATGAAACACGACAGGTAACTGAAGGTATGACGATCTTTGACTTCACCCTGAGTCCTGATAAAAAATATGCAGCAGCAGCGATTGCCCCACGCAATTTGGTTGACGACAGTTATATGTTCAAGCGCATCCACCTGGTTAACCTCGAAACGGGAGATGTGGAAATGATTATGGATAACCCCGGGAAGCTGGGCAATATGGCATTCAGCCCCGACGGGACCAAACTGGCATTCCGTGCGGCAAGCAAAATGGAAGACTCCGTTGTGGGCAGCCTTTATGTAATTGACCTGGAAGCCGACACCATTCCTCCGTTTGAAGAATTACGCAATTATGCTCAGGATATGGAGTTGTCTGTGATCGATGTTGCATGGAAAGACACCAATACTTTACTTTATGCCGCAGAAGAGGGTGTAGACATCGTTTTGAGCAAGCAAAAACTGGATAAAGAGGAGCGCAACATTCTCATTGAACCGGAAACCATTGTTTTCAGAAGCTTCCAACACGATGACGGCACAATTGTTCTTTCTGCAAATACACCCGCTCACCCTAACGAGCTTTTTGTCTTTGACATTGAAAGAAAAGAATTACAAAAGCTCACCAATCACAACCCCTGGCTGGAAGACATCCGTCTGACGGATCAGCGCAAACTGACATATTATGCACGTGATGATCAGGATATTGAAGGGGTCCTGGTATACCCGCTTGATTATGAAGAAGGGAAAAACTATCCCCTGATCACCTATATCCATGGCGGACCGGAAGCGGCTGTTCAAAACGGATGGGTCACTGCATACAGCATCTGGGGACAAGTTGCCGCTGCACGTGGCTATTTTGTGTTTATGCCAAACTACCGTGCCAGTTCCGGTCGCGGTGTTGATTTCACGATGGCCGGTTATGGGGACCTTGTGGGTGTTGAATACGACGATGTGCTTGACGGCATTGATCATCTGATCGATATCGGTTATGTAGATATCGACCGTGTGGGCATTGGTGGCGGTTCTTATGGCGGTTACTTTTCCGCCTGGTCGGCCACAAAACATACAGACAGATTTGCCGCAGCAGTTATGTTTGTTGGCATTTCAAACCAGGTATCTAAACGAAACACAACAGACATCCCCTGGGAAGATTACATGGTACACTGGGGTTACTGGACACACGAAGACTGGCAGGATGTTTACAGCCGCAGTCCCGTGAAATATGCACACCAGAGCCTTACTCCAACCCTGATTCTTCATGGTGATGCAGATCCCAGGGTACATCCTTCTCAGAGTCTGGAAATGTACCGGGCATTAAGGATGCACGGCAAGGCTCCCGTCCGCCTGATCTGGTATGAGAATGAAGGACACGGAAATGCCCGCAATGTGCATCGCCTTGATTATTTGGTACGGACAATGGAATGGTTTGATTACTACCTGAGGCTTGATAAGCCCAGGGATGAAATGCCAGACCGCTACCCTGACGCATTGATTGACTGATACCATTACCAATTTCAACTAAACAACCAAACAACTAAACCTTCTTTATGAATCCTGATAATAAGATCAAAAAACCCAGTGGTATCTTTACTAAAATTCTTGATTTCATTGAAGTTGTCGGAAACCGTTTGCCGCATCCGGCAACCATATTCGCCATGCTGGCCGGAATCGTCGTACTGATATCCGCCATTAGCTACTGGACGGGGGTTTCGGCTGTGCACCCGGTTGACGGAAGCCTTGTGACGGCTAAAAACCTTTTAAGTGCCGATGGTTTCCGTTGGATGTATACCAACATTCTTGATAATTTTCTGAGGTTTCCTCCACTTGGTTATGTTCTTGTGGTAATGGTGGGAATCGGACTTGCCGAGGGTACCGGTTTGTTTAACATAATGATACGAGCACTGGTCCTGGGTGCCCCTCCGAAAATGATCACCGCTGCTGTTGTTTTGGCCGGTATCATTTCAGGACTGGCAGTGGAAGCCGGATATGTGATTCTGATCCCTCTTGGTGCAATGATCTTTCACGGTATCGGCCGCCATCCGATGGCCGGACTCGCGGCTGCTTTCTGTGGGGTGAGCGGAGGATTTGGAGCCAATTTCGTCATTGGTTCGATCGACCCGATACTGGCAGGGATATCTACTTCTGCTGCTCAGATGATTATACCTGATATGGTTGTCAACCCGGCTGTGAATTATTATTTCATGATCGCATCCAGTTTTGTGGTTCTCTTTGTTGGTGTATGGGTAACAGACAAAGTTGTTGAACCCCGCCTTGGAAAATATACCGGTCCTGCCAAGCACTTTGCCATCGAACAATTGAAACCTGTTGAAATTAAAGGACTGAGATGGGCAGGTATCTCTGTTGTGCTATTCATTGTTCTGTTTGCGTTTACCATTATTCCGGAAAACGGACTCCTGCGTGATCCGGAGACGGGATCAGTGCTGCACTCGCCATTCTTCGACGGTATCATCATCGGGATTCTGCTATTATTCTTCATTCCTGCGCTGGTTTATGGAATCATTGTGGGAACCGTGCGCAACGACAAGGATATGATGAAGCATATCATCAAATCAATGAGTGGGATGGGCTCCTATATCGTATTGGTATTTTTTGCAGCCCAGTTTGTGTATTTCTTTAATGAATCCAACCTGGGACTCATCATTGCCATCCGCGGAGCTGCCGGATTGCGTGATATTGGTTTTACCGGGCCTGTATTGATCGCGTCATTTGTGCTCCTATCAGCATTTATTAACCTTTTTATGGGCAGTGCATCCGCAAAATGGGCGATTATCGCACCGGTGTTCATCCCGATGCTTATGTTGCTGGATAACGCCTACCATCCAGGTATCACACAAGCGGCTTTCCGCATAGGCGACAGTCTGACCAACCTGGTCACGCCCATGATGAGTTACTTTGCCCTGATCGTTACCTTTGCGCAAAAATATGACGAACGATACGGGATTGGTACAATCATATCAACCATGCTGCCTTACACCATCATCCTCGGGGTTATATGGATTGCAACGCTGATGTTATGGGTCTGGCTGGGGATTCCGCTTGGACCTGACGGACCGATTTACATCAACTAGGAATGGGTGATTGGTTGATTGGTTGATTGGATAAATTGTTGATTGGATGAATTGTTGATTGGTTGATTGGGTGATTGGTTGATTGGGTGATTGGTTGAATGGGTGATTGGTTGAATTGTTGATTGGTTGAATGGGTGATTGGTTGAATGGGTGATTGGTTGGAATGTTTGTTTGGAGGTGTTGTGTTATTCTGAGCATTAGCGAAGAATCATTCAGGCTGATCACAGATCTTCACGCCGTTACATTCCGTTCAGGACTAAATTGACCTTTCTTCAAGATTCACTTGATATGTTTTTCTGCCATCCAGAGAAATATTGCAAAAAAACATCACTGATGGATGCACGAAGTCGAAAGCCCTAAGCTCGAAGGAAGAAGATAATCCAACCTCTGACTTCTAACATCCATTCGGCATCTTAGGCATAAACACAAAACGCAAACATTCAAACAGCTGCGAAATTATAAACAGATGCAAGAAAATCCTGTAAATTTGCATCCAAAATGAAAACCATGACTATCGAACGGAAGATCGCCCATGCGGTTTCAGAGATCATTGCAAACGAAACAGGACAGACGCTGCAGGAAAATAGCATTATCATCCAAAAAACCCGAAAGGATTTTGAAGGCGACCTGACGCTGGTAGTCTTCCCCTTTGTAAAAATGCTGCGCCGCTCGCCTGAGCAATGCGCCGAATTGATCGGTACAGCCGTTCTGCAAAACGTGGAAGAGGTGGACACCTTCAACGTGGAAAAAGGCTTCCTGAACATCGTGCTCAAGAAGTCTTTTTGGCTTGATTTCCTAAATAATAATGTTGATAATCAATGCTTTGGAATACTAAAAACACAAGATCGGGAAAACACAAAACCGGTGGTTGTAGAGTTCTCCTCCCCAAACACCAATAAGCCCCTCCACCTTGGACATATCCGCAACAACCTGCTCGGCTTTTCGGTGGCACGTATCCTTGAAGCCGCCGGCCATCGTGTAGAGAAGGTAAACCTGGTGAACGACCGTGGCATCCATATCTGCAAATCAATACTGGCCTGGATAAAGTATGGTGCCGGGGAAACGCCGGAAAATACCGGTAAAAAGGGGGATAAGCTGGTAGGAGACTACTACGTGCGCTTCGAAACAGAATTGCGCAAAGAGGTTCAGGCTTTAATTGAATCACAGGGGGTCAAAGAGGATGAAGCCAGGAAGAATGCACCACTGATGCAGGAAGCACAGGATTTGCTTCGAAGGTGGGAGGAACGCGACCCGGAAGTGATGGAGGTATGGAAGAAGATGAACGATTGGGTGTATGATGGTTTTGACCATACTTACGAACAGATGGGCATCTCCTTCGACAAGATTTATTTCGAATCAGATACCTATCTGCTTGGACGTGATATCGTCATACAGGGCCTGGCGAATGAGCAGCTTGTCAAAAAAGAGGACGGCTCCGTTTGGGCAGTGCTCAGCGAATACAATCTGGATGATAAATTGTTGCTGCGTGCCGATGGCACTTCGGTGTATATGACACAGGATATTGGAACGGCCCAGCTGCGATTCGACGACTATCACCCTAAGCAGATGATCTATGTGGTCGGAAACGAGCAAAACTACCATTTCGATGTACTTAAAAAAGTGCTTAAAAAACTTGACAAGCCTTACCACAACATTATTCACCACCTTAGCTATGGCATGGTGGAGCTTCCGGCCGGACGAATGAAATCACGCGAAGGTACGGTGGTAGACGCCGACGACCTGATGGACGAGATGGTAGAAAGGGCACGCAAAACCACTGAAGAGCTTGGAAAAACAGAGGATTTCACTTCCACTGAGAAAGAAAAACTGTACCATATGATCGGTCTGGGTGCACTAAAATATTTCATTCTTAAAGTGGATCCCAAAAAGAACATGCTGTTCAACCCGGAGGAGTCGATTGATTTCAATGGAAACACCGGTCCATTCATACAATACACCTTTGCGCGCATCTCCTCCATCCTGAGAAAAGCCGGAGAAAAAAGGCTGAGGGACGCCACCCTGGAGCTGGATGCCGCCCTGCTGAATAACAAGGAGATCTCATTGCTGAAAAACATACACAGCTTTGCAAACCTGCTGCCGGAAGCCGCCCGGGAGCATAGTCCGGCCCTCATCGCCAACTATGTCTATGAATTGTGTAAGGAATTCAACCAGTTTTACCACGAGTACCCGGTACTCAACGAGCCCAACGGGGCCATCAGCGATTTCAGGCTCCATCTGCTGAAACTTATTGCGCACAACATCCGCAATAGTATGTTTCTACTGGGAATTGACGTACCCGACCGGATGTAACAAACTATTTCCTGTTTTATGTGTTGCAGCACACAAATAAGGTTAAGGTTAAGGTTAAGGTTAAGGTTAAGATTAAGGTTAAGGTTAAGATTAAGGTTAAGGTTAAGATTAAGGTTAAGGTTAAGATTAAGGTTAAGGTTAAGATTAAGAGTTAGGATGCGCGTTAGTGCACAGGTCAAACCCTGTCATTACGGGTGGTTTAATCGTCGCGTCTGCATCATCCCAGAATCATATCACCCCTTCGGGGTTTTTCAGTCACAGACCCTGAAAATACAGCATTAATAATTGGCAATCGACAATCGATAATCGGAATTATCTTAACCTTAGAATTCTGTCGGTTCGAAGTCTTCGGTATTTACAATTTTCGCGCTTTTGCCGGTGGCGCGGATGGTGAACAGGCCATGTTTTTCGGCCATCATATTGCTGTTGGAATTGACCCGGAGATAAGCGACAGCACCCAGCACTCGATTTTTGTTTGCGTACTCGGGCATCCATT
>SKSI01000057.1 GCA_007123065.1 Bacteroidales bacterium | reverse complement strand
CGCCGAGCATGGTCCGATGCACGCCAGGATCCTTGAAATAGTCTTTGCCGGTAACCGAACGGATGGCCACGATGTCGCCAAAGTGCTCAATGGCGGGGGCTATGGCAATTGGCACGATGAAAATAATGGCTTGCAGGTTCCACTCGGGCAGGCTGAAAGCCGGAACAGCCAGCCAGGCGGCCTCATCAACAGCGCCCAAACCGATCATTCCAAAGGGAATTGCAATAAGATATCCCACAAAGATACCGCACAAAATCGGGATCAATCGCAACAGCTTCTTGCCGAGTATCATCACGAGCACGGTTACCGTTAGTGCCGACATCGATACAATGAGCGCTTGACTTTCGGGAAAAAGAACAGCAGAGCCGTCACCGGTTTTCCCCATGGCCATATTGACGGCCACGGGGGCCAGTACGAGCCCGATTACCATAATTACCGGTCCGGTGACAATGGGTGGCAGCAATTTATGCAGGAAGCCGCTGCCTTTCCAACGGATCAGCAGCGACAACAGCATGTAAAACACCCCCGCTGCCATCAGTCCGCACATGGTGGCCGGTATGCCCCAGGTCTGCACACCATAGATGATGGGTGCAATAAATGCAAACGAGCTGGCCAGAAATATGGGTATCTTACCCTTCGTGATGAGTTGGAAAAGCAGCGTGCCGGCACCGGCGGTAAACAAGGCCACGTTTGGGTTAAGTCCCGTTAGCAACGGCACGAGCACCAAAGCCCCAAAGGCAACGAAAAGCATCTGGGCGCCCAGCAGGGCACCTCTTAAACCAAAATGATAATGATTTTCCATGAAAGCAAAAATATTAAGTGGGTTTTTGCACCGTGAGGCATTTGTTCGAAAGAATCCCCAAACTTATGGAATTTTTAAATCATTTACACAACCTTGGCCCTGTAAAACAAACAAATTAGCATATACACGGCAACAGGATCACAACATCGGTATTTTTCTTTCAACTTATTTTGTTTTCATTTAATTTCGTAAAGAAATAACAACCGTCATTATGGAACAAACAATTGTTTTTATTACCCTGCTGCTGGTGCTCTTCCTGTTTGCCTGGGGACGCATAAGGCATGATTTTGTGGCTTTTATTGCTCTTTTTGTATTGGTCATTGCGGGAATAATAACACCCGGTAAAGCATTTATTGGTTTTGCCCACCCTGCCGTGATCACTGTGGCTGCCGTATTGATCATCGGGAAAGCTTTGGAATATTCCGGACTGATTGACTTGCTGGGTAAGTGGGTGATGAAATTAGGCAAAGGGTTGCTGTTGCAAATCATCGTGCTTTCGTTGATGGTGGCTGTGGCTTCAGCGTTTATGAACAATGTGGGTGCATTGGCCATCATGATGCCCATCGCCATACATCTGGCACGCAAAAGCGGCAATCCGCCATCCTATATCCTGATGCCCATCGCCTTTGCCTCCCTCTTGGGTGGCATGACCACACTGATCGGGACACCCCCCAACATTATCATTGCTACTTTTCGTGCTGATGAAACAGGTGAGGCATTCGGGATGTTTGCTTTTTCACCTGTCGGTGTTGTACTTGCACTGGCCGGTATAATCTTTGTTTCTTTATTGGGATGGCGCTTGATTCCCAAAAGAAGAAGCGAAAAGTCAGAAGCTGAATTATTTGATATTGATGACTATATCACGGAATTGGAAGTGACAAAAGAATCGAAGGTAAAAGGGAAGAGCATAGAAGAGCTTTACAAGTCTACGGATGCGGATGTGCAGGTTCTGGGTATCGTAAGAAACAACAAGCGCATGCATGCACCGGAACCTGAAGAGGTGCTGCAGCACAAGGACATATTAATTCTGGAAACAGAAGCTGCTGAATTGAAGGCTTTTCTGGAAGATACCGGCTTGAAGCTTGTTGGGGGAAAGAAATTCAGAAAGGATGCGGAAGGTTCCAGGAAGATCGCTATCACAGAGGCCGTGGTCATGTCCGGCTCATCCCTTATAGGTCGCTCCGCAGCAGACCTGCGTATGCGCAGCCGCTATGGGATCAATCTTCTTGCTGTGGCACGCAGGGAACAAAAGATACACCGGCGTTTGGATCATGTTATCTTTCGTGTGGGCGATGTGTTGCTGTTACAGGGACGTGAACACATGCTCAATGATACCATCAACGCTATAGGATGCCTGCCGTTGGCACAACGGGGGCTGCGTATCGGATATAAGACAAGAATACCGCTGGCACTGGGCATATTTGTCGCTTCTGTGGTGCTTGTGGTAACAGGCTTGCTACCCGTGCAAGTATCCTTTGCAATGGCAGCAGTGGCATTGGTGCTGAGTGGAGTACTTCCTGTCAAGGACATGTACACGAGCGTTGACTGGCCTGTTATAGTATTGCTTGGAGCCATGATCCCCGTTGGTACAGCTCTTGAAACCACGGGTGGTGCAGCCGGCATAGCCGGGCTTATTTTGGATGTTGGCAGCAACATACCACCGTGGGCAATACTTACCATCATACTTGTAGTGACCATGTTTCTTTCCGATATCATCAACAATGCAGCCACGGTAGTATTGATGGCCCCCATCGCCATCAGCATCGCCAAAACGCTGGGATTTTCCATCGATCCTTTTTTGATGGCTGTTGCAATAGGAGGATCCTGCGCCTTCCTAACACCCATCGGACATCAGTCAAACACCCTGGTAATGGCTCCCGGAGGTTACAAATTTACTGATTACTGGCGCATGGGACTGCCACTGGAAGTAATTATCGTGCTGTTAGGAGTTCCGATGATCATGCTGATTTGGCCATTATAAGATGTGCCCGGGAGCAAAAAATACGCAGGCATGAAACATTTAAATGATATCCTGCAGGGCAACATCTGTTGGAATCCCCTGCGGAAACCTTGCAAACAGACCCAGTTCTTCCGGAGCAATGTCCTTTTTGCGCAAGACATGCTCGTGTTGACTTGTAAAATGGGCTGTCAATGTCGCGATCAAATTAAAAGGCATGGTTAAAAAAGCAAACCATCCGTGGCTAAAGGTCACGATAGTGTATACCGGCACAAACCAGACAAGCGATTTGCCATGGGCATAATACACCCGATAGTTATCAACAGCATCCCAGGGAATTTGTACAACCCCACTTTGTCTCTTCATGTTGGGGTGCTGATTTTCCGCAGGCAATACATATAGGGCATCATTTTCTGCGGCAATCAATTCGCCGCGATAAACTGAGCCATCGTGGAGCTTTACATAAAAAGCGGTACCTTTGGTTTCATAGGGTAGCTCCTCAGGTGCAGGCAACCCGCGTGGAACACTGCATGAAACAGCGAGAAGCAACATGAGCAACACCAGAAGCACTTGCTTATTTATCATGGCCTGAAATGATTTGATGTTTTACCCTGGAACCCCAGAAAGCCTCTTCCATCACCTTTTCATATTCCTTGTACGCCTGCGCATGTTTTTTCAGATAACGCCCCGGGTGGTGACGCATCATATACAGGCTGTAGAGGTCTTTTTCTTTTTGCCACTCTTCGCGCCCCCACACCATATAAAAACCGGTGGCTGACAAAAACAGTTCATAATCGTCATGTATAGCGGGCAATTCGAATTCGAAGCGGTATGTGTCACCGGGCTGTGAAACCAGGTAAGCGTCTCCATCCAACATAATCTGCAACAAATCCTCATCATGTTTCTTATTGGCGTAAACACGTTCAGCTTGTATTTCCAAAGGCACTACCTTTTCTATTATTTCGGTAAGATGAAGATAATCCAGGCGCCACATGCCGCGGTTCATTTCAAGTTTTATATGGATTTCTTCTTCCGGATGCGCAGCATCAAGCAACATCAGTTGGTGGTTGATGGCGATGGGGCCGGTCTCATACCAGGTACCCTGGTATACCCACTCATTTTTATGGCTGTTCCGGAGATAAGCTGAAATGCCACCAAGTTGCTCATACAATACATCAGCAATGGTCGGTGCATCATCTTCTGCGATGCTGACTGTCGCCAGCAGGTCGCCATAGAGGTTGCCCATGTGATCGAAGGCATTGTATAAAAGATAGGTCGTCATCAGGCTTTGACGAAAGCCTGCGACCAATCCCAATTGTTGGATATTGCCCGGGTTGTCAAATTGCAGGAAAACTTCTTCGGTGCTGCGCAGGTTGTCCGGATCGGCCAAACTGAAATATTCTGTCTGGTCGTCTTTATTCAACAAGTATGTTACATCATCGTTTCCCGACCGTGCGCTTGTCAGCTCAACACGTTGACGGGCGAGGTAAAATTTATCATCCTGAGTATGATAAACCCGTTGATCCTCTTCGCGAGGCACAGCCAGCAGTTTCAGAGAGCGCACGTTATGCGTTTCATAGGCTTCGTTTTTCATCGTCAACGGAAATGTTCCTCCTGTAGTCGTATAAATATTCAGTGCATCAATGTCTGTGTATTCCAGTCCGGGAGCTATGGCATTGGAAAACCCCTCCGCTCTTGCATAATGGAATTCCTGATCACCATCCAGGTAAAAGGTGGGGCACGAGCCAAAGCATGCTTTCGGAACTGCCAGGCAGTAAATGCCCAGCGCGGTGTTCAGACCACCTAAAACGGAGAGGGAAGAAATGCGACTTTGGTCATTATTCTTTGGCATTTTGTTGGTTTCAAAAATCACCACGCTATCCACGGAAACCACCATTTCACCATCCCGTACAAACCGTCTGTTAAAGTCAAAATGCTGCCCATCGCCTGTCACGATCTCTTTTTGCATATCAACATCCCAGCTTTCGCTGAACAATACAATACCTCCATCCTTCAGGTGCGCTTTCAAATATGGCAAATCACTTTCTTGTGCTGCTGCATACAGAAGGTCATTGGCATCATGGTAGTGCGCACGAAACCGAATGTCGCGCACGGGGCTGCATGCTGACAACAGGCCTGCTGCAAGGGATATCAGGACAAATCTGGTTATGATGTTTTGGCGCATTTCTGAAAGGGGTTCAGGGTTTGGGATTCATATATAGTCAGTTCGGCGTTTGCAAATAAATGACCGTCCCTTTTTTCAAAAAAACATCATCTTCACAAAAATAGACAAAACAAACATATGAATACCAAAGCAAGTATAGATAATTTTCTCATGGCAGGCTGCTTTTGTTTATGGATAAATCCATGGCCAATCATACAGAAATTATCTGGCAGGAAAGCCATATCAGGTTAAAGCCCGATCTGAGATAGATGAGGTTGAGAACCTGTCAGCACAACTTTGTCGATGAACCTATATGTCTCCCCTAAATGCGGGTTTGACAAAGCCCATATTGCACATTTAGCCGCAGAGGACAAAAAAGACATTCACTGCCTTGCCAAATCTAATGAATCAGCAACTTTTTACTGATGATGCGGCTATCGGAATCAAAACGCAACATGTAAACACCAGGCTTTAAACGGGAAACATCCAATTCAACCTGCTTGTCATCCAGCAACAACAGGGATAGCATTTGTCCCGTGTTATCAAACACATAAAGCATCATAAAACCGCTGTCTTCGGGCAGCATGATATGCACGGTGTTTTTTGCCGGATTGGGATATATGGTGATTGATTCTCCACCTGCAATCTCCGCTACATCTGTACAGGCTTCTACCGTAAGCACATAATATGCCGAAGCACCGCATTCATGTTCCGAGGTGTAAGTATATGTGATCTCATGTGCGCCAAAACCTGCCACACCCGGATCAAAATATCCGTCAACAACACCGTTTCCTGAATAATCACCACCCTCAGGCATGCCTCCGTAAAGCAATACAGGCGCCCAGTCGACACACAAGGTTGAAGGCTCAAATTCATCCCAACTTACCACAGGTATCTCATAAACATTAACAATCAGCGTATTCGAAGTCGCCGGACTGCCCGTTGCACATTCCGCGCCGGAAGTCAGAACTACCAGCACCTCATCACCATCGGCAGGGACATACGTATACTGATAGCTGCCGTCGCCGGCATCCACACCATTCACCTGCCACTGGTACACAGGATCATCACCGCCATTGACCGGTGTGGCCGTGAAGGCCACGGCATCACCGTCACAAACCTCAAGAAGATCTGCTTCGAT
>SKSI01000067.1 GCA_007123065.1 Bacteroidales bacterium | reverse complement strand
TGCCATATCCCATAAAAGCAGCAGCACCAAGCAGAGCAGTTGCCAGAATCGATGCGGCAAAAGATTCAAACAGGTCAGCGCCCATACCTGCCACATCACCCACGTTATCACCCACATTGTCAGCGATAGTAGCAGGATTCCGGGGGTCATCTTCAGGGATTCCCGCTTCGACTTTACCAACGAGATCAGCTCCTACATCAGCTGCTTTCGTGTAAATGCCTCCGCCAACGCGTGCAAATAAAGCCTGGGTTGATGCACCCATCCCGAAAGTGAGCATAATGGCTGTGATGGTCATCAGTTTATAACCATCCAGAGCTTCAGGGATGAAAATGTTCAGCACGATAAACCACGCCGAAATGTCAAGCAAAACAAGCCCGACAACCACCAGTCCCATCACGGCACCGCTACGAAAGGCCAGACGAAGGCCCCCGTTAAGAGATGTCCGGCAGGCATTGGTCACACGTCCGGAAGCGTAAGTGGCAGCTTTCATGCCAAAAAAACCGGCCAACCCTGAAAAAAAGCCGCCGGTTATGAATGCAAATGGCACCCAGGTGTTCTGTACACCCAAGCCGTAGGCTAAAAAAGAAAAAATCACCGTGATTACTGCAAACACGATGATTACTACTTTGTACTGCTGTCGCAAATAGGCAGAAGCACCTTTTCGAACATGCTCCGCTATTCGTTTCATCATACTTGTCCCTTCGTCCATTGACATCATCTGCCGGAAAAAATACCAGGCAAAGCCGAGTGCCAATAAAGAGCTAAACGGGACTAACCAAAAAATTGTGGGCATTTTGAATTTTGTTTTAGGTTAATGATTTGATTTGATTGGGTTAGGTTGTGTCGGCAAAAATAAAGAATAATTCAGTTCAGCATCGAAAGAGAACAGTTTTTTTTATATTGTTAAGCTCTTGTAGAGTTTTTTCAATTTCAATCTGAATATATCTGAAGGATTTCAGGTTTATTATACCAACTCATACATGGCCTTCATTAAAAAAAATGTAAATTTGTTCCTGTTCGTGCATCAAAAAGTAAAGATCAGAATAAAGGGTTGCTTATGAAGAAAATCAAGCTTGATATTTTAGGAATCTCATACAGCCAGTCTCAATCCGGTGCTTACGCGTTGATATTTGGCGAAGCGGGAAAAAAACGCCGTTTGCCCATTATCATCGGAAGCTTTGAAGCCCAGGCCATTGCTATTGAGCTGGAAAAGATGAAGCCTAGCAGGCCATTAACACACGATCTGTTTAAAAATTTTGCCACAACATTCAATATTTCTATTACAGAAGTGATTATATACAAATTTAGCGAAGGGATCTTTTACGCGAAGCTGGTTTGTTTTGATGGCGTGAAGGAGGTAGAAATCGATTCCAGAACATCAGATGCTGTCGCAATTGCCGTTCGTTTCAAGTGTCCCATCTATACCTACGAGAAGATTTTGAATGCTGCCGGAATTGTGATGCAGGAAGGGGACGAGAAAATTCAGGGCAAGCAGGAGGCAACAACAGGCAATGTCGCCACCACGGAGGATCCGGCCGTTTCCTACCAACATATGACATTAAAGGAACTGGAAAAAAAACTGATGGAAGCCATCGATTCAGAAGCATATGAAAAAGCTTCCATTATCAGGGACGAAATAAACAAAAGAAAAGGTAGCGACAGCTAATTCTATCGCCAATTTTTAAAAAATAATCTTCATTGTTTTACATTTAACCTGATTGGGATGAGTAGAAAAGTTATGATCACCAGGCTCTTGCCGGTTTTTTTTGCGGCTATTGTTTTGATAATCATGCCTGAGCAATCTTTTGCTGAAGCACCTTTCATTGAGGAAGAAAGCATCAACGCGGTTGAAGCCGGACAAGATGTTCCGGAAATTGCAGAAGTTCCTGTGTTTACTTTCAGCATCACAACCATTTTACGCGGACTTATGGGGATGCTTGCATTGATCGGCATCGCTTACCTTTTTAGCACCAACAGAAGGGCAATATCGTGGAGGGTCGTGGGCATTGGTTTACTTTTACAAGTCTCTTTGGCATTTGGTGTACTTCAGGTCCCTGCCATTCAGTATTTTTTTGAAATGATCGGTTCTGTATTCGTTGTGATTCTGGATTTTACAAAAGCGGGGACAGAGTTTCTTTTCGGCAGCTTCCTGGACACAGAGCGCTTTGGCTTCATTTTCGCCTTTCAGGTGCTTCCTACCATTATCTTTTTCTCAGCACTAACAAGTTTGCTTTTTTACCTTGGAATCATTCAGAAAGTCGTTTACGGACTGGCCTGGATTATGACAAAGGCGATGCGCCTTTCTGGCGCTGAGAGCCTTTCTGTAGCGGGAAATATTTTCCTTGGTCAGACAGAAAGCCCGCTGATGATCAAGGCCTACCTGCCAAATATGACAAAATCGGAAATATTGCTGGTAATGACAGGAGGTATGGCCACACTTGCAGGAGGTGTACTGGCTGCCTATATTGGTTTTCTTGGTGGCGATGACCCCGTTCAAAGACTGATCTTTGCCAAACACCTCCTTGCTGCCTCCATCATGGCAGCTCCGGGAGCTGTGGTGATCACAAAGATTTTATTGCCACAAACCGAGGAGATCGATAAAACAATGGAAATTTCCAAAGACAAAATCGGAAACAACATTCTTGACTCCATAACAAATGGTACCGGAGAGGGCCTCAGGCTAGCCGCCAACGTGGCCGCCATGCTCCTGGTTTTCATTGCTTTTATCGCCATGTTTAACTTCATCGTGGGAGGGGTCGGTAATATTTTTAACCTGAATCCTTTGATTGCAGAAGTCACCAACGGCCGCTACGACCAGCTTTCGCTGCAATTTATTCTTGGCTATACCTTTGCTCCGCTCATGTGGCTCATCGGTGTCAGTCTGCCCGATATCACGCTCGTCGGAAGACTCCTGGGAGAAAAGATCATTATGACAGAATTTATAGGCTATGTGAGCCTGGCCGAACTAAAAGAAGCCGGCGCTTTCACGGATCCCAAATCGATCATTATGGCAACTTACCTGCTCTGTGGTTTTGCCAACTTCGCCAGCATCGGAATACAAATCGGCGGGATCGGGTCGCTCGCACCAAGCCGCAAAGTGTTGCTGTCGCAGTTTGGAATGCGTGCACTTCTGGGCGGCACCCTGGCAGGCCTGATGAGCGCAACCATCGTAGGCATGATCCTCGGCTGAGATGGAAAGTGAAAAGTGGAAAGTGAAAAGTGAAAAGTGAAAAGAAAAGACGCAAAATTGCGTTTAAATTTTAAAAAATGAAACAATATCTGGACCTTTTGGATCACATTCTGGCTAAAGGAGTTAAAAAAGATGACCGTACAGGCACCGGAACACTCAGTGTCTTCGGTTATCAAATGCGTTTCAACCTGTCAGAAGGCTTTCCGCTGATTACTACCAAAAAACTACACACAAAGTCCATCATACACGAGCTGTTGTGGTTTCTCAATGGGGATACAAATATTGGTTACCTGAATGAAAACGGTGTTCGGATATGGGATGAATGGGCAGACCCAGATGGCAACCTCGGACCTATATATGGTGCACAGTGGAGAAGCTGGCCAACAAGAGATGGCCACATCGATCAGATCAGCGATCTCGTTAACCAGATAAAACGCAACCCCGACTCGCGCAGACTGATGGTCAGTGCCTGGAATGTAGGTCAGATAAAACAGATGGCCCTCCCACCCTGCCATGTCATTTTTCAGTTTTATGTTGCAGAAGGGAAGTTGTCGTGCCAGCTTTACCAACGCAGCGCCGATACCTTTTTGGGCGTTCCTTTCAATATTGCCTCCTATTCGCTGCTTACATTAATGCTTGCCCAGGTTTGCGACTTGAAGCCCGGTGATTTTATACATACTTTTGGAGATGTTCATCTGTATCTAAATCACCTGGATCAGGCCAGACTACAACTGGGCAGAGAGACAAGACCAATGCCTGTTATGAAACTGAATCCTGAACGAAAAGGGATATTCGACTTTCATTATGATGACTTTCAATTGACTGGCTATAATCCACACCCACATATAAAAGCAGATGTAGCAGTTTAGCCATAAAATATGAACCAAAACCAAGAATCATGAAATTATCGCTCATTGCTGCTGTTGCCAACAACAACGTAATAGGTAGCGAGAACAAACTGATCTGGCATATGCCGGCAGACCTGAAGCATTTTAAGGAATGCACGATGGGACATACCATGATTATGGGTCGCAAAACTTTTGAATCAATCGGCAAGCCTCTAAAAGGCAGAAGAACCATCATCCTGACAAGTAAGGAAGGTTATGATGCAGAAGGCGCTGATGTCGTGCACTCAATTAAAGATGCCATCAAACTGGTTAAAGGCGAAAAAGATGTATTTGTAGCCGGCGGTTCAGAGATATACAGACAATTCATCGATCTGTTTTATACGCGAAGGCTCCTGATCACGCGAATATATGCCAATTTTGACGGCGATGCATTCTTCCCTGAAATTAATCCGGAAAAGTGGGACATGATTGATAATCAAGACCATGAACCTGATGAAAAGAACAAATACCCCTATGCTTTTCAGGTTTACAAGAAAAAGAAGTCTGCACGCTGTGGTTAAACCATCTATTGCTTATATGTCTTAAGAGGATCCTGCTTCGCTGCCGGGAACAATACATTATTCAGTATAAGTCGGTATCCGGGTGAGTTTGGAAACAGATCCAGATCGGTAGGGGGATCCCCAACGTGATGGCGGTAATCCTCCGGATCATGGCCACCTAAGAAAGTAAAAGTACCGTTCCCCAAGGTGCCATGCAGGTAACGAACCTCATCTTTTGACCTGTTTTCACCAAGGATGGTAACGGTTGGCTTTACGGTCTCTCTTCTGAAAGCGGTTGTCTGGCCCATAAAACCTTTAACCACCCTTTCGTGGTTTTGTGTAAGCATGGTGGGGATTGGATCCCATTTGGCAGAGAACTCAAATAGTGTAAAGAAGTCCGTTGCCTGATTGCGCCCTGTTTTAGGGACGTCAATGTTTGACTTTTCATAGATATTGGGATCCGGAACAATTCTGAAGTTCTCAAACGCAAAAGACCGGCTGAAATCCAGTCGCTCCTGCGCATCAGGTTCAGGTGGTGTTCCGTTATACACTTCATGCAGAATATCCACACCTTCTGCTGCCAGCGCGATGTCAATGCTTTCCGGGGCGGAACACATAGCAAACATATAGCCACCACCAAGCACGAAATCACGTACACCTTTAGCAACTGCCAGCTTTAGATGGGCAACCTGTGAAAAGCCATGTCGACGGGCTGTTTCCTCGGCAAGCCGCACATCTTCTTTGTACCAGTCGGCATTACGAAAAGCCAGCCAGAACTTGCCAAACTGGCCGGTAAAATCTTCATGATGCAAATGCAGCCAATCGTACATAGGAAGCATCCCTGCCAGCACCTCATCATCATACACTTCATCATAAGGGATTTCGGCATAGGTCAGAGCCAGGGTAACTGCATCATCCCAGGGAAGGCTGTTTGGCGGAGTATAAACGGCTATGCGAGGTACTGTATGCAGGCGGATCTCTTCCATGTTAACTTCCGGATCGGCAATCTCGTGTAATATCCCTGCTGCCTGCACATCTGCAATCACCTGATGAGTAACGCCCCGCACCATTAATTCCTGTTCAAATTCAGGTTGGTATTCGAACATAAAGCTCCCACCCCGGTAATTGAGCAGCCAGCTTACCTCCACATCGTAGGTAAGTACATAATAGGCTATTCCATAGGCTTTAAGGTGGTTGCGCTGACTGTTATCCATCGGGATGAGAATCTGGGCGGCCTGTAAAGAAAGGTGCGCTCCAAGCAGCAATACAAGAAACAAGAATTTTATGGATTTCAGCATAACTAAATCAGGTTAACATACATACAAAAATATTCATTCCCTCCATTAAAACGAAACACGGGTACTGTCAGATTGTTTGCCTTAACCATTTTTAACGAATGGGGCAAAAAATCACCAGGTATTTGAATCGGCAAGCAAGCTGCAGGGATCAAAAAGGTACATCATCATCATCCATATCATTCATCTTGGATGGGATGGTGAACGTATTGGGCTGGTCATCAAAGTCATCGGATGGCTTTAATTCACTCATTCCGCCAAACCCTTCCGAGTCATAATCGGCAAATTTGGCAAAATTCTGAATAAACCGCAGGCTTACCGTATCCAGGGCTCCATTTCTGTGCTTGGCAACGATCAGCTCTGCAAGTCCCTGGGTGGAATTGCCCTGTTCATCTTCAGTGATCTGGTAATACTCGGGTCGGTATATAAACATTACCATATCCGCATCCTGCTCGATGGCACCTGATTCACGCAAGTCGGAGAGGATCGGGCGTTTGGAGCCTCCCCTTGTTTCTACCGCCCTGCTCAGCTGGGAAATGGCCAAAACAGGGATATTTAATTCTTTGGCAAGGCTTTTCATCGACCTGGATATGTTGCTGATCTCCTGCTCTCTGTTGCCTCTGTGGTTATCGGACCCTGCTGTCATAAGCTGCAAATAGTCAACAATCACCATTTCAATATTGTGCTGTGCTTTCAGGCGCCGGCATTTGGCACGGAGTTCAAAAATGGATAACGCAGGTGTATCGTCAATATACAGGGGGGCATCTGTCAGTGAGCCCAGACGTGCATTAAGCTGTTCCCATTCATAATCTTCAAGCTGACCTCTCTTCAGTTTGTCTGCAGCAAGCTCTGTTTCGCTGGCGATCAGCCTGGTAACGAGCTGCACACCGGCCATCTCAAGGGAAAAAACAGCAATGGGCTTTTTAAAGTCGACGGCCATATTTCTGGCCATCGTAAGCATGAAAGCCGTTTTACCCATACCCGGACGTGCGGCGAGCACGATCAGGTCTGATCTCTGCCATCCTGCTGTTATTCGGTCCAGGTCCGTATAGCCACTGGGGACGCCACTGATGTGTCCTTCCTGGTTTTTGGCATTTTCAATTTGTTCGATCGCCTGCTTCACCAGGGAGTGCATATCATCATAATTCCTGCGCAGGTTTGTTTCACTTACGGAGAACAGGTCTTTTTCCGCTTTATCCAGAATGTCAAACACATCAGTAGTATCTTCGTAAGAGTCTTTGATGATATCTGAGCTTATTCTGATCAGCTCGCGCTGCATGAATTTTTGCTGCACGATACGTGCGTGGTATTCAACATTGGCGGAGCTGGCAACTCGATTGGTGAGCATGGATATGGTGTATGCGCCCCCGGCAAGATCCAGCTCCCCTTTTTGTTTCAGGCGGTCTGTAACCGTTAATATATCAACAGGTTTGCTATCTGCAAAGAGATCGTGTATGGCAGCAAATATTTTTTGATGGGCTTCTTTGTAAAACACATCCGGTTTTAGAAATTCAATGACGCTGTTCAGCGCATTTTGCTCCAGCATCATTGCCCCTAAAACGGCTTCTTCGAGATCAATGGCTTGTGGGGGGACACGTCCGTGATCGCTGTAATCCAAAGAATAAAAGACTTTTCTGTCTTTCTTTGCGGATACATCCCGCATTTTTTGCCCTTTTTGTTCCATAGCCCAAAAATACACATTCTCCATACTGCCAACAACTATTTGCGCGAAAATAATTTTCAACAATGGGCATAAGTCAAGCCTGGCAAAGAAGACACACTCGAAATGATCACAAAAAAGCAGCCATTTTATCACGCATTGGTGTCTTACGGGTTGTTTTACAACACACGGAATTCTGTTCTTCTGTTCATGGCTCTGCCTTCTTCGGTCTGGTTCGTGTCAACGGGTTGTGTATCCGCATAGCCTGCATACCGGAGGCGTTCCGGATCGATCCCCTCTTCAACGAGAAAATCGTATACGCGCCGTGCACGTTTTTCAGAAAGTGACAGGTTGTATTCAAAAGATCCTGTATCGTCTGTGTGCCCGCTGATCTCAATGTTCAGACCGGGGTTCTGCTCCAAAAGCAACAAAAGCCTTTCCAGTTCAGGCAACGATGATGGCTTGAGAGTGTAACTGTCGGTATCAAAAAAAACATTGCGTAACACAACACGAAAACCCTCGTGAATAGGTTGCAGCGGGATATCACGTTCATAGGGTTCAATGGCAGTACGGGTTTCTCCATAGCTAAAATATTCCGAAAAAAACAGATAGTTGTTTTTGACAACATGCAGTCCCAGATCCTTGCCGGTTGGAATAGATACCAGAAAGGTGCCATTAACGGGATCGGAAGATGATGTTGTGATCCGTGCTCCGTTTTCGAGGTTTATCAGTTCGAAGTCTGCTTTCAGGGGTTCATTTGTTTCAACGTCATATACAACCCCCTTCATGTAGGTAACCGGACGGGGGCGCGCTTCAGGATAAAGTTCAATCACATACAGATCACTCTCACCAAAACCGCCCTCCATATCGGATGCGAACCAGGCGTTTTTCCCTGACGTTGAAACGATTAGAGCAAACTCATCGCCATGGGTGTTGACCGGATAGCCCAGGTTCACAGGTTCTCCCCAGCTGCCATCTTCCTGGCGACGGCTTAAAAAAACATCAAGCCGGCCCATCCCCGGGTGTCCGTCGGAGGCAAAATACAGTGTTTGATTGTCAGGATGAATAAATGGTGAAAGTTCCCTGCCCGTGGTATTAATCACAGGACCCAGGTTAACCGGTTCATTCCACGATCCTGTATCTTCTCTGGTAGCTTTCCAGATATCTGTACTTCCGATACTTCCTGGTCTGCTGCTTGCGAAATAAAGGGTGTTCCCATCTGCAGATACAGACGGTTGAGAGTCCCAACCGGTTGAGTTAAGAGGTCGTCCGGGGTTAACAGGCATGGTCCACTGTTTCCCGGACTGTTCCGCATAATAGATATCGCAACGGCCGATGCCATCCGGACGGTTGCATGCTGTAAAGTAAAGATGGCGGCCATCGGCCGTGATCGTCTGAGCGCCTTCATTCCCTTCGGTATTCAGGGGTGGTCCCATGTTTACAGCTTTCTGCCAGCTGCCATCGCGAAAATGGCTCACATAAAAATCCTCGTGATAATGATCCGGTGTGCCTGACCAATGTCCTTCCAGTGGTTTCTTTCTTGTGAAGATCAGTGTTTGTTCGTCGGCTGTCAGAGCCGGACTGTATTCTGCATGCCTGCTATTGATGGCAGGACCGGGATTCTGCGGATCATAAGGTACCGGGTTTTGTATCGCGTGCAGGGCAAATTCGCAGCTTTTGATATACCTACGGCTTTCATCCAGGAAACGCGCTCTGAGCCTGCCAATGTCTACAATAGTCACGAAGGTCTCCAAAGCTTCACGATAGCGCGCCGTATAAAAGTAGGACCTTCCGAGATAGAATCCGGCCATCGGAAAAAAGTCTTCATTGATCCCGATCGCTTTTTGCAATGGTTGGATACTCAGCTCATAAGCTTCATTCTGATAATAGATCTCGGCAAGCAAAAGGTGGGCTTCTATAAAATCAGGATCGCGGGCCAATGCCTTGTTCAGCTCTTCTACGGCAACATGCTGATCATACAATCGCCACGCTTCCTCCGCACGATGATAGGCTCGTCGCGCCCTGCGGCTGCCAGTGGTTAGCTCTTCACCCGTTTGTGAATGCAACTCAGAGGAGGCCATTCCGAAAAAAAACAGCGTCAGCAGAAGAATCAAACAAACACGCATCCGGAAGTATGCTTTAAGGGATTTTCATAAATTTATGCGCCTGCAGGGAGACCATCCACCGGGGATGACTCTTTACATATTCAACGATCTTTGGAAGCATTTCATTGTACTTGCTCCATTCGGGCTGAAGATACAGCAGACAGCTATCTTTTACCTGTTCTGCATTCTGAGCTGCCCATTCAAGATCGGATGCTTGATGAATGATCACTTTCAGTTCGTCTGCCATCTGCAGCATATCAGGGCGGGGATCCAGGTTTTGTTTCGGCGACAGGCAGATCCAGTCGAAACTGCCACTGAGTGGATAAGCACCACACGTTTCAATAAAAATTTTTACACCTTGGTCTTTTAGCCCCTTACAGAGCCTGGACAAGTTATAGCTCAGTGGTTCACCACCCGTTATAACGACTGATTTTGCCGGGAATCCGGATAAGTAAGCAATAATCTCCTCTGTATCTGTGAGTGGATGAAGGGATGCATCCCAGGCCTCTTTTACGTCGCACCAGTGGCAGCCGACATCACAGCCGCCTATGCGCACAAATGCTGCAGGCTTTCCCGTGTTGAAACCTTCTCCCTGGACGGAATAAAACATCTCCATCACAGGAAGAACCAATCCTTTGTTCAACAAATCCTTTGCGGATTCAGACATATTTATGAGCCGGCGGGAGTTCAACTATCCGTATATCTCTTTTTTAGATGCCTTCAGGGTATTCATCAACAGCGATACAATCGTCATTGGGCCAACACCTCCGGGCACAGGAGTAATGAATGAAGCCTTCTCCGATACCTCATCAAAGCGCACATCACCAATCAATTTAAAACCGGATTTGGTTTTGGAAGAAGGTACACGGTGAATTCCAACATCAATAACAACTGCACCCTCTTTAACCATATCAGCAGTAACAAACTCAGGTTGTCCGATGGCGACAATCAGAATATCCGCTCTGGATGTGATCTCAGCAAGATTTTGCGTTTTGCTGTGACAAACCGTTACCGTTGCATTGCCTGGCTCTTCGTTGCGTGCCATGAGCAAACTCATAGGTTTTCCGACAATATTGCTTCGTCCGAGTATTACGCAGTTTTTTCCTTTCGTTTCAATACGGCTGCGCATCATGAGTTCCATGATACCAAAAGGAGTTGCAGAGACATAAGATGGCAGCCCTATCGTCATACGGCCTACATTAACGGGATGAAACCCGTCAACATCCTTCTCTGGACGAATTTGCTGAATCACTTTTTGATTGTCAATATGATCCGGAAGGGGAAGCTGAACAATCAGTCCATCAATTTCAGGATCATTGTTGATGAAATTCACCGCATCCAGAAGCTCCTTTTCCGACACATCGACAGGGAATCGGTAAGTTGAGGAATCAAAACCTACCCGGTCACAAGCCCTGGATTTATTGTTAACGTATGTCTGACTGGCCGGATCCTCGCCAACCAGAATAGCCGCGAGATGCGGAACTTTGCCATCGTTGTCTTTGATCCTTTTTACTTCCGAAGCAATTTCATCCTTAATGGTTGCCGCGATCTGTTTTCCGTCAATAAGCTTCATGTAATAAGTTGATTTGTTGAATTGTTGATTTGTTGAATTGTTGATTTGTTGATTTGTCCGGGTCAATAACAGATGATCACCGTTTCATTTGCAGGTTGCGCATCATATTGGCCATCTTGCCTTTGCCACCTCCTGTCATCATCCGCATCATCTTGCGCGTGTCACCGAACTGCTTGATCAGCTTGTTTACCTCCTGGATGTCTGACCCCGCACCTTTGGCGATCCGTTTACGTCTGCTGCCATTGATAATGGCCGGATTTTCACGTTCTTCGGGTGTCATGGAGTGAATGATTGCTTCGATGCTTTTAAAGGCATCATCTTCCAGGTCAACATCCTTTATCGCCTTACCCATTCCAGGGATCATCCCCATCAGATCTTTCACGTTTCCCATTTTTTTAATCTGTTGCAACTGAGAAAGAAAGTCATTGAAGTTGAATTGGTTTTTTGCAATTTTCTTCTGCAGTTTGATGGCTTCATCCTGGTCAAATTGCTCCTGGGCTTTTTCAACGAGTGATACGATGTCGCCCATACCCAGAATACGGTCAGCCATCCTGCGCGGGTGGAATACGTCAATGGCTTCCATTTTCTCACCGATACCGACAAACTTGATGGGTTTCTCTACAACAGACCGGATGGTTAATGCAGCACCACCACGCGTATCGCCGTCGAGTTTGGTAAGCACCACACCTTCATAATCAAGACGCTCATTAAAAGCTTTAGCCGTATTCACGGCATCCTGGCCGGTCATGGCATCCACTACAAAAAGGGTTTCCTGTGGATTCAGGTTCTTTTTTAGCGTTGATATCTCATTCATCATCTGCTCATCAATGGCGAGCCGGCCGGCTGTATCTACGATCACAACCTGATGCCCCATTGTATCGGCGTGTTTTACAGCCCGTTTGGCGATTGCGGGAGGATCCTGAACACCTTCTTCGGTGTAAACTTCTACGTCAATCTGCGTACCAAGCACTTTTAGCTGTTCAATGGCTGCCGGACGATATACATCGCAGGCAACAAGCAAAACCTTTTTCCCTTTTTTATTTTTCAGGAAATTTGCCAGTTTGGCCGAAAAGGTGGTTTTACCACTACCCTGCAATCCGGCAATCAGCAAAATGGCAGGACTGCCCTTAAGATTGAGTTCCTCATGAGTGGCACCCATCAATTCGGAAAGTTCCTCGTGCACAATCTTTACCATTAATTGCCCGGGCGATACTGCTTTCAGCACATCACGGCCAAGTGCCTTTTCCTTGACCCGCTCTGTAAAATTTTTCGCAATCTTGTAGTTGACATCTGCATCTATCAGTGCCCTGCGAACATCTTTTAGCGATTCCGCAATATTTATCTCACTGATATGCCCCTGCCCTTTAATTACTTTAAAGGCCTTCTCTAATCTGTCGTTCAGGTTTTCAAACATAGGTAGTCATCTGTTTTTTGGCAAAATTACCATTTATTCCTGAATTTAATAACAAAACAGTCTTACTGTCTAATAGTTAACCCATTAAATTTGTTCATAACATTTTATAAGTTTCTTCTGTAAATCCGGAACAATCTAAATTAATGGTGTTATTTTTACATTAATAATGACCAGACAGGAACAAGCTGTTGTAACTATTTTTACTACCTTTGCAGTGACCAAAGGTTAAGGGATCCTGCAGCGCAGGGTCTTCCCGGAACCTTATCAACTTTAGAAAATCTAATGGAAGAGCAGTTGCATCATACACCCTGGCAGGTAAAAAAATATGAAGAATTGGCCAAAAGGAACAATTCTGTCTATTTTGACGTGGATGATTTCGAGGAAGTCATTGATCATTACGTTATCAGGGGTCAATACAAAGAGGCACTTGACGTTTCCGATTACGCTGCGGAAATGCATCCCGGCTCGGTTTCACTGATGCTCAAAAAAGCGCAGCTCCTCGCCACATTCAACCAGGAAAATGATGCATTAAACCTGCTGTCCCGGATTGAGCATCTGGAACCGACCAATTACGATATTTACCTTACCAGGGGAGCCATATATTCGCAATTACAGAATTATCAAAAAGCAATTGACGAATATTGCAAGGCTGTTGCAGGTGCTGACGATCCGGACTATGTATACTGCAACATAGCCATTGAATACGAGAACCTTGGGAACTTTGACAAGACACTGGAGTATCTTGACAAGGCATTAACGATCAATCCGGACAATGATCTGGCCATTTATGAGGCGGCATACTGTTTTGACTTGCTTTCCCTGACTGATGAAGGGATCACTTTCTTTCAAAAGCTGATTGACAAGAATCCTTACAGTACAGAAGCCTGGTTTAATCTGGGTGTATCCTATATTAATGCAGGTCTTTATGAGAAAGCGCTGGAAGCGCTCGAGTATTCAATTGCCATCGATCACAATCATGAGCATTCCTGGTTCCATAAAGGCTATGCATTGAGTTTGCTTGACAGGCACCAGGAAGCCATTGGGGCTTATGAAGCATCACTCGCAGAAGGTGAAGCTGATGCCATGAAGCTCTACTACATCGGAGAATGCCACGAAAAACTCGAAGATTACCCGAAAGCCATTGGTTTTTACACCCGTTGTTCAAAAATTGATCCACAAATGGCAGACGCCTGGGTTGGCATTGGAGTTTGTGAAATAGAAATGGGTAATACAGATAACGCCATCAAGTTTCTTAAGCACGGGCTATCGCTGGATGAAGAAAACGTCAGCTATCTGTGCCTCCTGGCCAATACATATTTTCTGTTAAACAATTTTGAAAAAGCCAAGCAAACTTATGAAACAGCATTGGAAAAAGACCCGGCTGATGAGGAGACATGGCTTGAGTATGCTGAAGCGCTTGCCAACATGAAAGAGTTCGATTATGCGCTGACTATACTGAACAGGGGCATGGACATCTTTCCCGGAAAAAACAATATATTGTATGCGATGGCTGCGATTCTATTCCTCGGCAACAAACCTGATCAGGGTGCCTTTTGCCTTGAAGAAGCCTTTGCAGCCAACAACCAGGGACTTGAAAACCTTTTGACGCGCTTTCCAAAGCTAAAAGAAAACAACTATTTCATGGATGCACTGGAAAACCTTTCCTGCTGATTTCATTACCCTCTAAAATAAAAGAATCATGCTTCCATTACTACCAGAAAGAGAACAGAAACCCAGACCCTACGGCGTTACTATGGTTATGGACAAAGGGCTGGGCATCAGGCAGGCCCGTGACCTGGTTGAAACAAGCGGCCATCTGATCGATTTTTTAAAGCTTGGTTTTGGCACCTCGATGGTTACAAAGAACACACAGGAGAAAGTGGCGCTCTATCGCGATTATGATATGAAAGTTTATGTTGGCGGAACCCTCTTTGAAGCCTTTCTGATCCGCGATCGTCTGGATGATTATTTGCGATTCATTGACCAGCTTGGTTGCGATACCATTGAGATTTCTGATGGCTCAATTCTTATTGAAGCTGAGAGAAAATGCGCCCTGATCGAGAAGTTATCAAAGAAATATACTGTTCTGTCAGAAGTGGGGGCCAAAGATTCAGAGGTGATGTGTGATACGGAGCACTGGATCAAAAGCATGGAAGATGAATTATCGGCCGGTAGCAGTTATGTGATTGGTGAGGCACGCGAAAGTGGAACAGTAGGTATTTATGAAAAAAACGGAAGCGCCAACGACCATCTCATCCAAACAATCATCGGCAAAATACCCACAATGCGGATTATATGGGAAGCACCACTCAAGTCTCAGCAAGCCTGGTTCATTCGCCTTCTTGGACCCAATGTGAACCTGGGCAACATCGCGCCGTCTGAAATCGCTGCACTCGAAACACTGAGGCTCGGTCTGCGTGGTGATACTTTTTTCGATTTTCTTCCCGACGAAATGAATAAGTTCAATCGCCTTACAAAATGACGGATATCTTTATTGATTTTGTCTCGCACTAATTCCAAACACCCGTTTTTGATGAAGCAAAGATCTGTCGGCCAATACTTGTTGTTGTTTCTGCGCGGTCTGGCCATGGGAGGCGCTGATGTAATCCCCGGCGTGTCGGGAGGTACCATTGCCTTCATTACCGGCATTTATGAAGAACTCATCCGGAGCATCCAAAGCTTCAATGCAAAACTTTTCCAAACCCTTTTCAGTAAAGGAATCCCTTCGACGTGGAAACAAATAAACGGCAATTTTCTCCTGGCCGTGGCAAGTGGTATTCTGGTCAGCATTTTTTCCCTGGCAAAGGCTATATCCTGGTTGATCAGCAACCATCCGCTGCTTGTATGGGCTTTTTTCTTCGGACTGATCATCGGTTCTGCCATATATATTGGACGCAAGATAGAGAAATGGACAGTGTTTTCCGGAATACTGCTTATTGCAGGTAGCGCATTGGCATATTATATTACCATTGCCACACCGGCAACAACTCCTGAGCATATGTGGTTTGTCTTCCTGTCGGGGGCCATAGCCTTTTGCGCACTTGTGCTGCCGGGAATCTCCGGGGCTTTCATCCTGGTACTGCTGGGGAAATATGAATTTATGCTTGTTGCCGTAAGAGACCTTAAGGTTGATGTTATTGCAGTTTTCGCTGTGGGTGGTGCTTTGGGAGTGATATTATTCTCCAATGTCATTGCCTGGTTGTTTAAACACCATCCGAATGCCACGCTTGCATTGCTATCAGGGTTTATGATCGGTTCCCTGAACAAGTTGTGGCCATGGAAGGAGGTTGAGGAGTGGATAATAAACAGCCAGGGAGAAACGGTTCCCCTTCTTGAAAAAAGCATATCGCCCTGGAAGTATGCTGAGATCTACAGTCAGGATCCACTTCTTCTGCCTGTCATCATTTGCATGGCTGCCGGGATCACCCTGGTTTTGTCCTTTATGTATTTCAGTGCAAAAAAGGGAAGGGAAAGAATTTAATATCAGCGAATCAATAATAGCTGTTTTATAATACAAAGTTTTTGGCCCCGGTTATTTTATCAACCAGTTCTGCCAGGCATTTTCAATCGCAGGACTCACATTTGTTTGCGGAGTTTGTTCGGTATTGTTGATAAAGGCTGATCGGACTCCAACCGTCTCGGTAATATATTCCGATAGGTCTCTATAGGAAATATTACCTCGCGTTTCTTTGAGTTTTTCAAGCAGATAATAGGTAAAGATGCCATGCTGTTTTTCCCTGTAGGGATGGGCAGACTGGTTGTCGCTACTTGCAGAAAAAACGACCAGGTTGCCCTGCAGGAGATGATCCTGCGGACGAACACGCACACCCCTGGCAGAAACCAGTCCAACATTCCGGGCACCGCCACTAAAACAGGCATCCAGAAAAACAGTAATACGCTCAGAGGGATATTCAGTGAGTTCTTTATACAAATCGTTAATTTTTACTGCAAAACGCAGGTTGGTCCCGGTTACATCCACGGGGATCAGATAAGGCTCTCTTGTCTGTTCATCAGGAAATCCATGGCCGGCATAATAAAAAATAACCTCTGCTTTGCCATTAAGCGCTCTGATCACATGTTTGATCTTGTCAATTTCATTAAACATTTCAACAGCCCGCGAATTTTTCAGAAAGATAATATTGTCTTCCGGCACACCAAAAACGTTGATTGCATATGCTTTAAATGCTGTAGCATCTGCTATGGCATAGTCTACATTCGATTCCCGGTCCAGGCCAATCTGAAAAGAACTGTAATCTTCATTACCGATTATTAAGGCAAACCTGTATGGGTTTTCAGGATTGCGAAAAGGAACGGTCATAATATCAGAAGTTACAGATTGAACATCAGCAACAACAGAATCAGAGCTAACGGCAGGAGCCATATCCAATCCATCCGACAGACCGGTAACAACTTCAGGTTCAGGGTCGGGTTCGGGTTCGGGTTCCGGTTCATGCCTAACCTCGGCAATAATCCCGGGCACATAATTCAAGCTCAATGTTTCAGAAGTTACAACACCATCCCGGTAGTACAATTCCACTGCCGCTTTATTGGTTCCTTCCTTCAAATAAACGACACTTTCTTTGGTCAGTGAACCGGTTTCAGACAATTCAATATTTTCCTTGCTTAAGTATCGCTGGTCATTCAGATACACCACGAGCTGCTCGACAGGGTAACCGGAAGTTATCTTGTAACTAAGCCTGTGTGTAAGGTTGGAGGTTTGCAAATCCTGTGGAGTAAGCCAGGATATGGTTGGCTTTTCCCGTTCCGGTTCTGTTTCAGCAATGGTTTCATCATAAATTGCAGACTCAATATTTAAAGCTTCCGTATTCCAGACCATCAGGTCATTGGAAAACAGGGATGAAGAGACAAACTCCGTGCCATTAGGGTTAAAAGCAACCGATAAGACATAATAGGATTGCTTTTCAGAGTTAAAAACAACACGCCCGGACCGTGCCTCGAGTACAACCAGATAATTATCGTGAGCACCACTCGCAATATATCTTCCGTCCGGACTAAACGTAAGCGTTTCTATCCATCCTGAATGGGGAATGATCGTGTTATGCAACTCATAGTTGTATGCATTGTAAACATGAATGGTGGCGTCATCTCCTCCGCTGGCAATGAAATTGCCATTCGGACTGAAAGCCACTGCACGCACCCATCCGTCGTGCGCCTTGAATGAAACAATCTCATCACCGGTTGATGCATTCCAAACTCTTACCGTACCATCTGCGCTGCCCGAAACGAGCCTGTTGCCATCGTGACTATAATCAACAGACATCACCTCTCCCCCGTGTCCTCTCATTGTATGGACAGGTTCGCCATCCTGGAGGCGCCATACCCGGATTGTTCTGTCGTGTCCGGCAGAAGCAATAAATTGATTGTCGGGACTGATAGTGACGGAGGTGACATCCCCCCTGTGCCCCCTTAAGGAGAAAAGCCTTTCGCCCGAATGGGCATCCCAAATGGTAATCCTGCTGTCTTTGCCCCCTGAAACAACATAACTGCCATCGTTAGAGAAACGAACAGACAAGGGAAACTGCCGCAATCCCCTTAATTCCCTTTCCACTTCACCCCTTTGCGTGTTCCATATAAAAACCCTGCTGTCAAGCCCTCCTGTTACCAGGTAGTTGCCGTCCGGACTAAAGTCGGTACATACAACCTGATGGCGGCGCTGACTTAGCGTATTTTGCATATGCACCTGGGCATGTAATGAAACCAGGATAACACATAAAATAAAAAAGATAAAAAGCTTTTTCATCGTTATAATGTTCTGGATTTAAATACATTCAGATTTATTCCCAGCAGGGCATACGTTTCACCCAATCCAAAACCTGTTTCATTTACGGGAAAGGATTCGTTGTAACCCAACTGCAGGAAAAGGGCGAAGTTCTCAGACAGGTTAAATTCAAGGCCCATTGCTGTAATGATTCCCGGAGCAACCGGTTCCCGAATGGATTCATCCCATTCGGGAATATCCAGACGGAGGAAACAGGCTGAAAAACCAAAAAGCAAATAAGGGTTTACCCTTCTGGTATGGAAAAACTTATACTTTGCCGACAAGCCCAGACCCATGTTAATGAAGGTTGCGTCACCAATAATATCGGGATTGGTAAAGTGCATCCCGTACATAACTAGGGCTGTCATGCCAAACCTTCTGCTGAAATTATACTGGATTCCTGCATTCAGCATGGCACCTGAGCTGAAATATTCTTCCATATTGAGCAAAGATGCGGATCCTGCCGAAAACTGAAGGGTTAGTTTTTGTTCAAATTGTGCCTGCACGTTAACTTGCGACATTGAAAAGATAATGATGAACAAGGCACCGGATCTGATTATGTGTTTCATGAGTTTATATTTAGGTTTGACAGGTCAAGCCCTGTCATTACGGGTGGTTAAAAAATGTTACCGCACTGAGACCCCCAGTCCGGCAGTTAACAGATTGTAATTTGCTCTTGTATAGCTGGCGTGAAGTGTGATGACAGCCAGCTTAATTCTGAGGCCGCCGGTAAGCTGAAGACCTGAATGGTTAACAAACTCAAGGGCTATGGGATCAGTGATGTCTTCAATAAATATGCGAATATCATCAGCATTGTTAACATCAGCACCTATTAATGGATAATCTCCCAGCAAATCCACATTGGT
>SKSI01000197.1 GCA_007123065.1 Bacteroidales bacterium | reverse complement strand
ATTATCTGCTTGATGTTACCGATGGCGATCTCCAATTCTCCGGCAGTTTAGGTGGCGTGCTTATTCTCGATTTTTGGCAGGCAGGCGACCTCAATGGTGATGGCTTTATGGATATCTTTCCTGCAAACAGTACCACACCACATGCAGTGGCAATCAGCGGTCAGGATGGGCAGATCATCTGGTCTACCCCTGTTGCCGATCAGCCATGGAGCATTGCACCAACACGAGATATCAGCGGAGATGGGATCAATGATGTGGCTGTGGGTACTCTCTTTCAGAACAACTTTGTTTATTTCCTGAGCGGAAGCGATGGTGATGTGCTCGACTCCATCCCCATGCCGGCGGCAGTAGATGCCATTGCAGCAATCCCCGATATCACCGGCGATAATTCCATGGAAGTGGTCGCTGCAGCAAGGAACAACTATGTGGTTGCCTTTTCCGGAGGTGTAAAGGTTGATTTCGATTATTATGATGTCACATTTATTGTTGAAGATGAAACAGGAAATCCAATTGAAGGTGCCGTGGTCTATATCCCACAAACCGCACATTCTGTAACGACCGATGATGAGGGTATGGTAGTGATCAACCTTGCAGAAGGGGATTATGAATATGTGGTTAGCAAGGAGGAATATTTGCCCGCAGAAGGAATATTCGGGCTCTTTGGTGAAGATAAGACCATAGAGGTAACACTTTCCCCTGATGATTTGCCGGATTACTACGATGTTGTTTTTATGGTTACCGATAATCAGGAGCCTGTAAATCCAATTGAGGGTGCCGAAATAGAGATCCTGCAACTGGGAGTTGTACTCACTACCGATGAAGATGGATATGCATCCCATGCATTTACAGCCAACAATTATGACTTTATAGTATCCAAAGAGGGTTATTTTGATGAAGAAGGGTCATTTGAAGTGATCGATGAAGACCTGGCTATTGAAGTAGTTCTCGCGATTGATGATACAGGCCTGAATGATATGGAGGGTCAGGGTCTGATGAATGTGTCCAACTACCCGAACCCTTTCTCAGAATACACGAATATTGTATTCAGGCTGGGTACACCAACTGAAGTGGCTATTTATGTTTATGACATGAACATCCGCAGATTCAATATAATGGAGTCTGAGTTGCTTCCCGCAGGAGAACATACCATTCAGTGGGATGGTAAAGGCCCCAATGGAGAAATGCTGATGGATGGTATGTATATTTATGAGATCATCACAGAAGAGGGAATATTCAGAGACCGGATGATGATGCTGAGGAATTAACGAAGGTCATGGATTAAAAAAAAACGGGAGTGAACGCACTCCCGTTTTTTTTTGCTCTAGAAACCCTTTTTTTTTATTGAATGCTGATCATCAAGGTGTGTTTGCCTTTTTCCGAAGTGATCTGAAGCATGTAAAGTCCACGTTGTATGCCGCTGATGTCCAATGTGGTCTCTGTTCCTTCAACCTTAAGGTTTTTGACAAGTTGTCCGGTTGTACTGTAAATATCTATGGCAGACATGTTCGCGTCTCCACTGATGGTAATGTATGTATTGGCCGGATTCGGATATACAATAAATTGCGGCAATGCTTCAATGTCAGAGATATCTACTGAAAACTCAAAGATAACGTGCACATTCGTGTTCTCGGTAATGTTGGTCAAGATGTATTCACTGTGTCCGCCAACGCTTTGTCCGTTTATGATGATGTCTGCCACGTGGTGGTCTTCATCCGGATTGAGATCCAGGATCAGGTTGTCACCATGATTGACAATCACAAGTCCTGAAGGATCTACAGTACCGTTTCCTTCTGAAGAAATATTCACCTCATAGGTAAATATGTCGAACTCAGCGTGGATGGTATGGCCATCCTCTGTTACATTTTCAAAAGTATACATCTCTACCGGACCAACACTCGTTCCATTCACCAACACATCTTCAATAAAATTACCTGGAAGCGCTGCAATCAGGAAGGTGATGTCTTCACCATGAATCACTTCAACTTCTCCCGTTGGGTCGATGCCTCCATTGCCGTTGGCTGTGGCAGTAATGATGTAGGTGTTGATGTCGAAATTTGCGATAATGTGCCTGTTTTCTGTAACAACAAACGTATGGCTTTCATCCTCACTCAGGATGCTGCCGTCTTCCACCCAATAGAGGAAATGATAGCCGGTATTTGCTTCAGCAAGAATATTTGCCGTTTCTCCATAATAGTATTCACCATCACCGGAGACAGTTCCTGCTTCAGTTATATTGATGTCAAGTGTAACGTCAAAACGCAAATAAGTAAAGATGATGTCAAGCGACTGCGTAGCATCTGCGGTAAGGGTTACATTGTCGTCGATTTGCTCAAAACCGGTCTTAACTACTGTATAATCGAAGCTTCCGGGGATGCTTTGTAACGTTATGTTTCCTTCAGCATCACTTTGATGCCAGCCAAAGCCCTGAAGATGGAAATTGGCATCTTCAACAGCATCACCAAACTCATCTTCAATATGAATATTAAGTGTTACCAGATCTACATCATCAGAAATCAGGGTGATATCAACAACCAGGTCTTCAAAGTTTAACCAAACCATTCCCTCAGCAGTATGGTAACCGGTTTTTTCTACAATATATTCGTGCATGCCGACCAGGATGTTTTCAAAAATATAATCACCAGGTGCATTTGTTTGCGCACCCAAAGTGATGGTAGCATCATCCACAGGCAGTCCGTTTTGGTCGGTTACATTGAATGTGACATCAAACTCTGCCGGATCCACATGCAGGGTAATGGGAATTGTAATGGGTTCTCCTGCGTTATGTATAACCAATACTTCTGCGTTGTAGGTTCCCAATTCGAGGCCTGAAGTATCAAAAACGAAGTCGATGTCCTCATTTGTTTCAGGTGCTACGGTTCCTGTTTGGGGTTCGAATGTGAGCCATTCCACTTCTTCTGCCGAATAGAGCATACCCTGAATATTCCAGTTGAAGTCAAAGTTGCCCAGGTCTGAGAGCTCTTGCCATACATTGCTGAAATACATCCAGGCACCTTTCAGTGGCACCATGGGCCCCTCGTCAACCGATGCAGGATGTCCACCGGTGGTCTGGATCGAATAACCGATCCAGTATTCCTGGTCTGGTTCAAGTAAAATAAAGTCTGATAAAATATGTGTGGACCATTCATTTGGAGTTACATCTTCGGTTACATCCGCCGAATAAATTTCTGTTCCCGGACCTGAGTCAGAGCCACCTTCCCATACTTTCACCTGCACTTCTGAGAATTGGGTCCCCAGGATATAATAGTTAATGGCACCAAGTTCATAAATGGAATAATATTCTGCCAGTTCTACTTCGTTAAACCTGGCTGCTGTCATAAAGGTTGTGGCTCCGCCGGTACCAATGCCACTGTTGCTCTCACCGCTGTCGTGGTGGATCAATACAACATCATCAGGTCTGTTCCGGGTCTCGCCTCCGGGAAAGAGTGTCTGCACATCCTCTTTTTGTGTGTTCCTTGCTGGGGCAGTATGAATGCCTTTTGCGGCTCCATAGGCATACAATGCATATTCAAGAGTTCCGTCGCCGGGATTAGAGAAATTGACGACGGCAACTTCTGATGAACCCTGTGGCACAGTAATCTCGATCGCATCGGTGTCGATCACAATTTCCGGATAGGTGATCAGCTCCATATCAATGGGAACAATCTGACCATCATCTGTAATGGTGATTGTTTCTTCGTAGTCGAAGTATCCCTCTTTTTTTGCTGTAATGAGGTATTCTCCTTCATAAAGAGTCAGGTGGGCAATGCCATTTTCATCGGTAACTGCCTCCTGGCCTGTATAGGGTGTAAATACTTCCACGCCGGATAATGGGTTTTCTCCATCGGTAACAACAAACTCGATTTCGAGTTCCGGGAAGGCGATACCTACCTTAAAATCATCCAGAAGCCACCAGTAATCTTTTGCCCCGACCCAGTTAAATTTAAACCTGACGTCAGATTCGCCCTGGGCGATATCGGTAATGTTAAATTCAGAGTAAACGGGGTTGTCACCATTGTATTGGTTTGGTGGTGCATCTCCCCAGTAGTAGAGTTCAGTTTGGGTGTTAAAGTTATCCGTACTTATATAGATGGACACTTCGGCGTTGCCGAATGTTCTGGCTCTGTGTTCAACGGAAAAAATGACATCGTGGGGTGCATCAGTAAGGTCAATCGGAGGTGATATCAGGTTTATGTTTTCAGTCACATTGTTTTGACCGTGAGCATTGGAGTTTAGGATCAGGTAGCCATCATCAGCTGTTGTGGAGTTTAGCTGTCCGCCGAAGCTGCCTCCTTCCATTGTCCATTCCCAACCCGGAAAATTTGCCGGTCCTTCCACTACTTCGTTGATCCAGCCTGATGGGATGGATCCATCACCGAAGGTTTCATAATGTGCAATCTGAAATGCGTTGGGATCCGGTACTTCAACGATCCCGCGAATCCAGTTTTCAAAAAAGCTGACCCGTGCATAAACACCCGGGTAATTTGGCAGTCCACAGCCATTACCCCAGCTTACTACGCCGCCTACCTTATACCAGCCTTCACCGTCTGATACCACCATCGGTCCGCCGCTGTCGCCCTGGCAGGCGTCCTGCCCGGGAGCACCGGCAAGGATCATGTCTGGCGTGATCCATGATGGAGGATAGCTGGTGTTGCTCACATGCACGATAGGTACATCAATTGCCTGCAGAATGTCTGGTGCGGGTCCGCCAAATGAAAGGGCGCCCCAACCGGAAACCTTTGTCATCACGCCAACGTCTGTAAGTCCGTTATCCGCATCTTCCTGTGTGACGATGCCAACCTTTGCTTTGTTGGAATCACTCAGATCAATTTCATTGTTCAGTCTGATCAGTGCTATGTCATTCTCATAATCATTAGTCGAATAATCGGGATAGACAAATATCTCTTCCACGCTGTAATAGCTACCCTGTTCGGGATTGCTCATCGATGTGAATCCGGCACGAATGCGCACATGATTGGGGGTCAGGTAAAAATCATTTCCGTTTTGGTCTACAACCAGGCAGTGGGCAGCGGTCAAAATCCAGACATCATCAATGATGGTACCTCCGCACATATGTGCACCACCATACTGTGGCGTTAATTGAAGGGAAATCTGCCAGGGGTAGTCCCTGATCAGAACATCCTGACCACCAACAATCCGGCCTTCTCCGCGTTGAAGCTGTTGCAGAAAAAATTCAACGTTTCGGGGGTCACTCAGAAAATCATCCTCATCAAATTGCTGATCATCATATTTATGGTCTTCTGAAGCTTGAAGTTGAGAGGGATTTGCTTCAAAAAGCTGTCCATAGGCACCCAAAGGCCCCATTATCAGAATTACAAACACAATCAAGCAAGTAACAATCTTTTCTCTCATAATTAATTTTATTTATTTGTTTTGATTAGTAATAAACGTTTTCCACGACAAAAAACAGATTGGATGGTAATAAAAAGTCATTGAGCGGGAAAATGCTTTATGAAAATTTCATCCTGCAAAAATATCAATTATTAGCGAATGGGGCAAACGTTGACCAGAAATCTCTTATCCTCTTTAATAATTTGATCAGATAAGCTCTGGGAGCTCCGGATAATTGACTGTTTCCAAAGCTTGCGGGATGTTTCGTCTGCTGCGGACGTTGTTGAGAAAACGACTTACAGTGTGTGCTTCCATTTGTTGACCATCAAAAGAAGAGATAAGCTCCTTGATGCGTGTGTTTGGCAGGTTAGGAGCGACCCACTCTTTTTCATCTGATTGCGGAAGGATCAGCGGCATACGTTTTTTTCTATTGTGGATGACTTCCATTAAAGGGTTTGCCGGACAGGTCACAACACTGAAACTGTTGACAATCTCCCCGCTTTCTTTATTGACCCAGCTGTCAAAAATACATCCCAGGGAAAACAGGGTTTGGCCTTTAACTTTTATGAAGTATGGGTATTTCTTGCCACCGTAATCCCGCCACTCAAAAAAACCGCTGACAGGCAAAAGTCCCCGTTTTGATCGAATGATGCTTCTGTATGAAGGCTTTTCAAAAACGGTTTCTCCCATGGCATTGAGTGTCCCTTTTCTGATTTTTGTTGCCTTTTCCTCATCTTTAACCCAAAATGGGATCAGACCCCACCCCATCATTCGGATGCCCTTTCCGGTTACAATTGGAAGTTCAGGATGGACAAATGCACT
>SKSI01000121.1 GCA_007123065.1 Bacteroidales bacterium | reverse complement strand
TCGGTAACAAAGGGCACATCGCCATAAATATCCAACGCGTGCCAATAGCTGAAAGCTCTTAAGAAACGTGCTTCTGCCCGGTACATTTCAACCTCTTCCCTCAGTTCACCGGTTACGCCTCTTTCATCAAGAAGTTCATCTGTAGTTTGGCGGATATATTCATTTGCCAGTGCGATCTGGTAGAAAATCCGGTAATACATAGCTGCTACAAACACATCAGAGGCTGTCCAGCTTTGATATACAAAATCTTTAATGGTTTGGTCATCCCATCCAATAACGGCTTCATCCGTTGACAGGACCTGATGATAGTAGAGTGCACGCAGATACTGGCCGAAACCTTCATCTATACCACTGATATCGGCCATACCGGCAGGTCCTTGCTGACCTGAAACGGCCAGACCTGCATAAAGCTTGGCCAAAATCTCACGATAGGCATTGGGGTCTTCAAAAATGTCTGCAGCCGTAACCTCATTGTCGTCCAATGGGACGGTATCCAGATCTTTCATACAGGATGAAAAACCAATGAGGAAGGCTGTAACAAGAATGGCTAATATTTTTATTTTTTTCATGATCATGTTTTTTTAAGGTTTAAAACTGGAGATTTGCACTGAGTACAAAAATCCGTGGCCTTGGGTAGATATTGTTGTCAATACCGCCGTGTACTTCGGGGTCAAGACCATCATATCCTGTAATGATAAAAGCATTTTGTACAATTGCCGAGAGGTTCAGATTTGCTCCGGATCCCAACACATTAACGAAATTATATCCCAGTGTGATGTGATCCATTTTAAAGAAAGAGCCATCCTGAATGTAATAGTTTGACAAATACTGTGCCTGATTAAATCCAAGTGCAATTGCTTCTGAAGTAATGTTACTTAAATATGGTCCTTCCGGACGATGCAACCTGCTGAGTTCTCCGTTCATTGAGCTTACATTGTTATAAACCCAGTTGTCGAGGTTTGCACGACCGGCGAATGAGAAGCTCCAGTTGTTGTAATGAAGCTCAGAGGTGATGCCAAAGAAGTATTTTGCCATCGGGCTCTTTAACCTGTAGAGGTCACTGGAGGTGATTTCGCCATCTCCGTTTCTGTCTACATAGAGGCCTTCAATCGGGTTACCGTCCTGATCATATATCTGTTCGTACATGAAAAAAGTAAATGGAGTGTACCCAACAGTGTTAATCTGTACCCGGTTACCTACACCACCGGATATAAATCCTTCCTGTACACCAATATATTCGGGATCGTCAACAGCTGTAAGCCTGGTGATTTTTGTATCGTTGTAAGTGGCATTAAGGCCAATCTCCCATCTGAGGTTTTCACGCACGATCGGGCGTGTGAAGATGCTGAGTTCAACCCCTTTGTTCTCCATACTTCCGACGTTGGTCAGGATAAAGTTCGTTAGGTTGGTACCTGCAGGAATGCTGATGAAGTTGATCAGGTCCTGTGTTTCACGGAAATAAAAATCAAGCGAACCATAGTACCTGTCACCAAACAGGCCATAGTCAATACCTGCATTGTACGTGATGGTTTCTTCCCACTTGATGCCGTAATCATAGCCTTCCGGACGCCAGGTCGGTACAAAATTGTTCACACCAAACTGGTAGAAGGCACCTTCACGGCTTCTGGTATAACGGGCAAGATATGGGTAATTGCCTCCGATATTCTGTTGCCCTGTGACGCCGTACCCAAGTCTCAGCTTCAGCTCATTGACAAAATCCAGGTTTTCCATGAAGTTTTCCTTGTCAATGCGCCATGCAAAGGCGGCAGACGGGAAAATACCAGAGCGTGTCTCTCTTGAGAATCTTGACGTATGGTCGTTACGCAAAGTGAAAGTAAAGATGTAACGATCCATCAGGTAATAGTTCATACGTCCGAAGAAAGACAAAAGCGCATGATCTGACTCGTATTGATGATCTTCAAAAATCCTGAAATCGGTACCAAATTCGTTGCCTTCGATGTTGGTAACAAAAGATGAACCCTTATTCCAGAAATACTGGTAAGAGTGCCCTACCATGACATCCATACGGCTATTCAGGCTTGGAAGATCCGTTTCATAATTGAGATAAAAATCAAACAGCTGGTTCTTGCGCTGTTGGTCATATATTCCGTCAGAACCACCGGACACATATGCCCAGGGTGCATAGTCGGGTGTAAAGTTTGTACCTTCCGACTCAGAGTAGTCATAAGCAACATTCATGTTGGCTTTAATCTGCGGGAACCAATGCAGCCTGTAATCAAGCTGTGCACTACCAATTATCCTGTTAACGGTGGATTCATTGTTGGTCAGGTTCAGCAATGCAACGGGGTTATCTGTTGCCACATCTTTCGGTATCCCATTCTCTTCCCAGGCGAAATAGCCTCCGAACAGATCACTGTCGGTGCGCACAGGCTGTGTCGGGTCAAACATAACGGCAGCGCCAATGGCACCTTCGTTGGCAAATTGGTTTTGAATATTCGCACCACGGACATTAAAATTCACGTTCAGGTGATCATCGAAGAATGATGGATTGAGACTCAGGGCAAGTGATACCCTATCGACCTGGTCTCTATGCAGCACACCTTCCTCTGACTTATAGCCGAGCGAAACGCGATAGGGTAAGTTTCTGTACGCTCCTGATGCACTGACTGCATGATCATGAGCGATCGCATCCCTGAAGATCTCATTTTGCCAGTCTGTGCTGTGACCGCCTAGCATATTAATGATGTTGGGTCTGGTACTGTAGCGTTCATTGATTATACTCCGGAACTCTTCCGCATTCAATACCTCAACAGTTCTGATGTTTTGCGACATCGAAATGGAACCGGTATAATTCACGGTTAAAGGGGTATCTTTTTTTCCTTGTTTGGTCGTAATGATGATCACACCGTTGGACGCTCTGGAACCATAAATAGCTGTTGCAGAAGCATCTTTCAGTACCGTAAAGGATTCGATATCATTCGGGTTTATGGTAGATAACGGGTTTCTCAAACCCGGTACGCCCGCGTTTTCAATAGGGACGCCGTCAATCACGATCAGCGGGTCATTGTCTGCCGATAGTGATGAACCGCCGCGGATACGAATAATCTCTCCGCTTCCGGGGGCACCTCCTGCAGAAGTAATTTGTACGCCAGGCATTTTGCCACGCAATAATTCTGCCGGTGTTGTGATGTTACCCCTATTAAAGTCGCGTTCTCCCACAACGGCAACGGAACCGGTAGCATCTTCCCTTCGCTGGATACCATATCCGATCACGACAAACTCCTCCAGAGTCTCCACATCGAGTTGCAACGGGAAGTTTACCCGGACTGTTTCCCCTTCGGCAATGGTGATCGTTTGCGCTAACGGGTCATAACCCAGAAAACTACCAACAAGGGTAACCTCTCCTGCAGGAACCGGGAGCGTAAACTCTCCGTCAATGTCTGTTACGGTCCCTGTTGTTGTTCCCTGAATCACCACACTTGCTCCGGGTAGGGTTTCACCCGACTGACGGTCACTCACAACCCCGGTAACCGTCCCTCTCTGACCCCATGCCGCGGTCGCAATAAGAAGCGCCAGCAACAAAGGAATCATGTTTTTGATTGGTTTTCTCATATTGAAATGAATTAAAAGTTGAATTAATTATGAATTAATTGCTGTTAGTGTGTTATACAAGCAGTTCGCAAAGTTAATATTTTTTTAATATAAAAACTTAGTTTTATGTTGATTATCAGTTTTATCCGCAAACGTTTGCGTTGGTTTTAACGTCTTGAAATGACCATCATAAAGTATAACAATTATGTTAAAAAAATGGTTCATAATATTAGACGATAAAATACTTATTAATGCTGCGTTGTTCAATTTTGTTTAAAAGCAGCAAAGCAATGCATTTATTTTTATCTTTATGGCAGGAAAAGTAATGATGATCTGTACAAGTTATGAAATCACCCCAGGTATCCATCAGTGATATAGCACGAGATTTGGGTGTTGCTCCCTCAACGGTTTCGCGCGCGCTCAAAAACCATCCTGAGATCAGCAGGGATACCTGTTTGCGTATTCAGGAGTACGCCCGTAAGGTGAACTACCGTCCGAATGCGCTTGCTCTGGGATTAAAGCAACAAAAATCGTTCACCATTGGTGTTATTATCCCGGAAATTGTACACCATTTTTTCTCTTCTGTGATCAGCGGGATCGAAGATCTTGCTTATGGCAAGGGTTACCGTGTGATTATCTGCCAGTCTAATGAAGATTATCACCGTGAAGTGATCAATGTGGAGGCACTAAGTGATCATCGTGTGGACGGTTTTTTGGTTTCCATCAGCAAGAGCACCCGCGATAACAAACATTTCCTGAACCTTTCTGAACAAGGCATTCCAATCGTTTTTATGGACAGGGCAACTCCGGAGGTGGACTCCGATCGCGTATTGACCAATGACTTTGAAGGTGCACGGCTCGTTGTATCGCATTTGTTAAAACGCGGATGTCGCAACATCATCCATCTGGCCGGTCCGCAACACCTGAGCGTGGGCAGGGAGCGCTATCTGGGTTATGCAGAAGCACTGAAAGAAGCCGGGGTGCCGTTACAAGACGAACTCGTTTTGAAGTGTGATACCCCTGCGCGCGTTGCTCAGCATAGCGCAAAGCTGTTAAACCTGGCTACCGGAGCAGATGCAATCTTTGCAGTCAATGATTTTACGGCAGTGGCGGCAATGCGTCTTTTGCAGGATCATGGATATATTATTCCGGATCAAATCGCCGTCGCCGGTTTCGGTGACGACCCGATTGCAACGGTTGTCAGACCCAGCCTTACAACAGTGGAACAACGGGGCTACGACATTGGCAAAGAGGCTGCCCGGATTCTTCTGAATCGCCTCTCCGGCGAAACGGAAGAGGATTTCAAAACAAAGATATTTCCCGCCTTCCTGAAAGTCAGAGATTCAGGGTGAAAACGGCAGCAGGGACGCGCCTGTGCGCGCGTCTCTGCAGTCGCGCATCATCAGCAATTAAACCAGCACATCCCCCTCCATCTCTTCGGGAGCTTCTACACCCATAATGTGCAGTATCGTTGGTGCAAGGTCAGCCAAACGGCCTTGCCTGATCTCTTTGTAATCATTGTCGATCAGCCAGCAAGGGACCGGGTTGGTGGTGTGGGCTGTGTTGGGGCTGCCGTCATCATTGATACCAAAATCTGCATTGCCATGATCGGCTGTAATGAGCATGCTGTAGTGATGGGTAAGCCCGGCTTCCACCACTTCGCGCAAACAGCTGTCAACCGTTTCCAGTGCTTCCTTTATGGCTTCATAAACTCCCGTGTGACCAACCATATCTGCATTGGCGAAGTTCAGACAAATAAAATCGTGCTTTTCTGATTCGATCTCACGGATCACGGCATCCTTCACCTCTGGCGCGCTCATTGCAGGCTGCAGATCATAGGTGGCAACTTTAGGCGATGGGATCATCACCCGTTCTTCCCCATCGAAAGCTTTTTCGCGCCCTCCGCTGAAAAAGAAAGTAACGTGCGGGTATTTCTCCGTTTCAGCGATACGCAACTGGGTTTTTCCTGCTTCAGACAACACATCACCCAGGGTATTGCGTAAATCTTCCTTCCTAAAAGCAATTTGCACACCCTCAAACGATTTGTCATATTCCGTCATTGTGACATAATGCAATGGAAGGGTTTTCATTCCGTGTTCAGGCATATCTTTCTGTGTGAGCACCGCAGTAATTTCCCTGAGCCTGTCAGTCCGGAAATTAAAACAAATCACCACATCGCCTTCCTGAACTGTTGCCAATGGCTTTCCATCATCACCTTTAATGACTTTTGGTTTGATGAACTCGTCTGTAACTCCATCATCGTAAGAAGCCTGAATGGCCTCTTCTGCGCTGCCAAATTGCTCTCCCTTCCCTTCCAAAAGCATATCATAGGCAATCTTTACCCGCTCCCAGCGCTTGTCACGGTCCATTGCATAGTAACGTCCGCAAACCGTGGCAATGCGTCCGGCCGACTGCTCCATATGTTTTTCCAAATCATTAATAAAACCTTTGCCACTCTTCGGATCGGTATCACGGCCATCCGTAAATGCATGCACATAAAGGCCCTCAAAGTCCTGCTCCTTTGCCATATCACAAAGCCCAAAAAGATGATCCATGGCAGAATGCACGCCACCATCGGAAACAAGGCCGAAAAGATGCACTTTCTTTTTATTCTCTTTTGCATGTGCGAATGCTTTCTGCAAAACCTCGTTTT
>SKSI01000164.1 GCA_007123065.1 Bacteroidales bacterium | reverse complement strand
TCAAAGATAATATCCGGGTGTAAAGTTTATAATATTGATTTGTTCATTATCAATCATGCAATTAACTATTATCAATAAATAATTAAGAACCATCATTTAATTTCCCTGTAAAGGTTTGATATTTCAAACAGGGTATACGCAAAATAAAATACAAAAAAGGTAATTATAAACGTTTTCGCGTCTTCCGGAAAATTAAAAGCATACAATAACAATACAGCTATATATAACAGAAAACGAAATACAGTGAGTTGAACGTACACCATGCTAAACTTTTTCGCACTGCCACCGGAAAGCTTATACATCAACCATCTGGAGACAAGAACAACGGTATAGAAGAATGGAATGAACCCCCAGAATGCTTTTGACGTGAATTCTTCCGGCAGCAACAAGGCAAAAGTCCCGTGCAACAAAAATAAAAGTGCAGATAAAACTGACAGCTGCTTTACAAATAACGCGAGATTAAACCCCATAGCACAAGGTTCTGAAATCAATTATTTCTTCTTGTCAGAAGTGGCGGCATTCTGAACATCCGGACCCTTATCCATCGAACAGGTGCCGGAAAATTTAGCTCCCGGTTCAATGGCCAGTTTGTTTGTGATGATGTCGCCAAGAAACACAGAAGAAGCTTTCAGGGTCAGCAGTTCCTTAACATCAGCCTTACCATTTACTTTGCCTGAGAAATCAGCATTAAAACAGTAAATGTCTCCCTCAACCACCCCACTGTTCCCAATTACAATTTTCCCTTCTGACCGCATCTGACCAATAACTTTTCCATCCACACGAATATCCCCTTTTGAGCTGATCTCTCCTTTTATTACTGTTCCGGTTCCAACCAGGTTAATTGCTGTATGATCCATTTCCTTGTTTTTTGTCATTTTGGAAGATTTTTTGCTGTTAAACATGTATACGCTTATTCGTTAATGAAGCAATTAACAAAAGTAAAACAAAAATCGTTTTAACCAAACGTATTTACATATCGAGATAGTAATGATCAAAAAACCTTCGATATTCTTCAACTTGTTTGTCCTGGTAGAACATTGGGTAATTTTCAACGGATATCACAAATGCTTCAAGCCGTCGAAGTTCATCCCCGGTCAAGGTCTCTGACGACATCATCAACTGGAAGTAATCCATTGCAAGCTTTTTATTGGCGAAGTTTGTTACAGTGATCAGCTGTTTACCTTCTTCAAAATGGATATTACTTGTTGAGAGCGATTTTTCGGGGTATTCCTGCTCGTGAAATACACTTAGCTTGCTGCTGATCTCTCCCGGATTGGCATGTCGGGTTTGAAGAATCATTATAAAGAAATGGACATCATCCGGTGCAAACGAGAAGGGTGATTCGATATCTTCCCGGATGGTTCTCCCTGATGTGTCGGCAAAGTCATCCATATCATCAGGCATTCCCAGCGATGCAAGCAAAACCGTTGCAGGTTCATGTACCGGAGTATCATCAAATTGATCCACAACCTGCTGCAGTTCATTTCTGAAAAGCCACTGATCATCAGTCTTGCCTATAGCCAGCGCGTGTAAATAGGCAAATTGCGCCCTTTCCTTTCTGGTGGCATCGAGGGTATCGAGAGCCCTTATATTACTGCTTATGACATCATAGCGTCCGGCAAAAAAGGCATTATAGCTTTCTTTGTAAAGTTGTGCTACACGGTTCTGTTGCTTTCTTACTCTGTCAGCATAATCAGGATCACCTATAATCAGAGCATATTCACTATCAGGATAATCACTAAGCAATCGGTTTTTGATTGTTTCAGCCATGGAGTAATCGCCCCGCTCGCGATACATATAATAGAGGTAGTAATAGCCATTAAGTGTTAGCGGAGAATAGGGAAACTGATCTACCAGTCCGTGAAAGCTTGTTATGGCATTCTCAGCATCCCTCAACTGATCTTTAAACAGCATGGCTTTGTTAAAGTAGGCCTGCGATTTGCGATTGTTGGAGGCTTCCATCTGTTTTTCTGTATTCGGAATATTCCTCAGGTAGGTTTCGGCATCATATTGATCCAGTTCCTCTTCCGGTTCTTCTTCAGCCATATCGTCGAAAAAGTCCATTCCGAAGCCATCGGCCATCATTTGTCTGTTGCTGATGCGCCACATATCTTCGAGTGGCCGGTCTCCAAATTTGCTAAAGAACTCCATCTCTCCATTTGTCATAGTGGTAGCGTTGTAAAAATACCACCCTCTTTCCTGGTCACCCATCCGCCGCGTATCTCTGGCCATCCTTGCCGCATCGCGCATGGCGGCCTGTTGTTCCCTTTCTTCTTGCTGCCGGCGTTGTTCCTCTTCCCGCAACTCCTGAATGATCTTATCTGCCACGGCACGTTGCTCTGCATCTGACAGTCCGGCCAAACGCTGCAACGAATCTTCGTGCTCTATGATACGAATTTGTTGTGCAAGCCTTGATAAAACCATCTGTCTGAGTCGTATTTCTTCATAATGCTCATAACCTGATGATATGTAGGTGGCCGTGCTATCGTAATAATTGCCGGCCTGAAGGTAATCTGGTTCTTCAAAATAAATTTCACCAAGTCGTAAAAAAGCCAGGGCTTTTTGCAGGTTATTGTCTATGCTGGCTTCGTAGGAACTTGTAAACAAGCGAATGGCTTCCTGTTTGTTGCCTTCGCGCATTGATAGCTGAGCCAGTGCATAATAGATCTGATCCCTGAACACCCTGTTTCTTTCATCTGACAGCATGCTCATCAATTCATTCCTGATTCCGGCTCCACCTCCAACAGCTGGATCATAAGCCATTGCCATACCAATTCGGGCCTGGAATGCCATTTGGTAGTCAGGCCTCATCTCCAAAACACGCGCATAGGCCTGTTGGGCACGGGCATAATCTTCGGAATGGTGGTATAACTGTGCCTGTATAAACGTATTGCGCACCCTGTCGGCTCGCCGTTCCATATAGGGAACCCCTTTCTCAAGCTGTGCCGCAGCCTGAGCATATTTCTCTTGTTTTTTAAAGTGATCCGCATAAGTCCTCCGGAACAAAGCAGTGGTCTTGCTCGTAAGCAAGCCTTCCTCATAATCACTCTCAATATCCTCAAGCATCCTGCGTGCCTGTTCAAAACGCTCCTGCTCATGATACGACTTGGCGATCCAAACCTTGGAATCGAATCTGCGCTCTGTATCATAACGCCTGATGATATATTCAAAGGTCAGTATGGCAAGGGTGTAATCTCCCTTAAAGAAATGGGAACGTGCAATATAAAAGTAAGACTCATCGATCCATTTGTTGTATTCAACACCGCGAATATCCATGGAATGACGGCGAATGACGAGGCTGGCCTTTTCATAAGTGACCTCCATATTGGAGCGTATTGAAGCAGCATCCTGTGGAGTGCCATATCGAAAAATCGACAAAATCTCTTCATAATTGTCACTATGAAGCTCACCAAGACGCTTGACGCCTTCATTATAACTTTCACGGGCATTCCAGAAACCATTGTACTTGGCATTGATGTTATGCCAGGTGCGGTTCACAAAGGAATTTTTTTGGGTAGAACACCCATACTGAAGAAAGATGGCAGACAATAAAATGATTATACTACCTATCTTATATTTTATCCTCATATTAAGCGGCTTTCAGACTCACAAATATAACTCCCAATTTCTGATATTATTATAGCGAAGATTGGTTGTTTTGAAAAATTATCATTTTAAAGCGCTAACAGCTGCAAAATGTGTACTTTTGCCACATAGCATCCAAAAGCATCGATATGGATCCAGACAACAAAGAGATCGGTTTTTTTAAGAAGCTGCACCACAAGTACCGCCTGGTGATCATGAACAACGAGACCCTGGAGGAAAAGCTCAGCATCAGACTGACTCGATTTGCTGTTTTTCTTGCCATTGGTACTATTTTTTTCTTGCTTATTGTAGGAACCATTTATTTGATAGCATTCACTCCTCTCAGGGAATACATTCCGGGATATGCTGACTTCAACACACGACAGGTTCTGCGGGAATTGACTATAAGAGCAGACTCTTTAGAAAAAGACCTCCGGCAAAAGGATCTTTTCATTATGAACATAAGGAATATTGTTGAAGGGCGGGACCTCATCGAAGAGATCCCAGACACTGTCAGTGATACGGATGCCTTTTTGATCCAGGACATCCCCCGCTCCAGGGAAGACTCCATCCTGCGTGCAGAGATGGAAATGGCCGTACAAATCGAAAATACATTTTGGGCATCAAGCGAACGAACATTATTGAGAGCCCCCGAACATTTCACATTTTTCCCACCCATAACCGGGGTGATATCCAGCCACTTTAACCCTTTAAAAAACCATTTTGGTGTTGATGTGGTTGCCGACCACGACGAGATCATTAAAGCCACAATGGACGGCACAGTCATTCTTTCTGCCTGGACAGCAGAAACAGGCTATACCATAGGAATACAACACGCTCACAACATCATTTCAATATACAAACACAACAGCCAGCTTCTTAAAGAACAAGGAAGTTTTGTTGAAGCAGGTGAACCCATTGCCATTATTGGAGACACAGGCCTCTATTCCACGGGAACCCATTTGCATTTTGAATTATGGTTCAATGGCTATTCTGTTAACCCCGCCGACTATATCTCTTTTCAGTAAATGATGTCCACCAAAAAAAAGATAGCCATTCTGGGTTCAACAGGTTCTGTCGGCAAACAGGCTCTGGAAGTCATACGTAACTGCCAGGACACCCTGAAGGTTGTATTGCTCAGTGCCAACAATCAAGCCGAATTGCTCGTTCGGCAAGCCATTGAGTTTAAACCTGAAGCGGTAATAATAAGAAATGAAGACCAACTGCCATTTGTAAGGAAAAAGCTTGCAGACCTTCCCATTCAGGTTCTTGGTGGCAGCAAGCACATCAACAGGTTTTCTTCAATTACCGGTTTTGATCTTCTGCTGAATGCATTAAGCGGCATATCGGGCTTATGGCCAACCCTGGATGCAATTGAACATGGAAAGGATATCGCCATGGCCAACAAGGAGAGCATGGTTGCCGGCGGACAGCTTATCATGGATGCTGCAAGACAACAAAAAACCTCAGTTATTCCCGTCGACTCGGAGCATTCTGCTGTTTTTCAGTGTCTGCAAGGGGAATCAGATCAAAACATAAAAAAAATATTCCTGACTGCCAGCGGGGGACCATTCAAGGGGATAAAACATAAAGACCTTTCGCAGATAAGCGTTGAACAGGCCCTGCAACACCCAAACTGGGATATGGGAAAGAAAATCACCATTGACTCAGCTACTCTTGCAAATAAAGGAATGGAAGCAATCGCAGCTCAATGGTATTTTAACCTGAAACCAGAACAAATAGACATCATTCTGCATCCACAATCAGTCGTGCACGCACTTGTTCAGTTTCATGATGGAAGCATTAAAGCCCAAATGGCGCTTCCCGATATGCGCCTGCCCATTCATTATGCATTGAATTATCCGGAACGTAAACCAGTAAGCATCCCGCATCTTGACTTTTCAGAATGCGTTCATCTTGATTTTGAGAAGGTAAATATTGAAAACCATCCGGACCTTCAGCTGGCCATGGAAGCCATGCAAGGCGGAGGAAACCTTCCGGCAGCCCTAAATGCAGCCAATGAAACAGCCGCGTACGCATTTCTGAACAAAAGAATCGCTTTTACACAGATTGCAGAAGTTACCAAAAACGTATTGCAACATACCACCCTGATCCCAAAACCAAACCTCGGCGAGATTCTGGCAACAGATCAGGCCAGCCGGAAAATCGCTGAAGCCCACATCAAAACAATTCCGGGTCTGAACCGTTAAGAAAGTAGTCAGCAATGAATTCAATACGGGAATATTGTATACTTTTGCATTCTTTTATGATGCATTCCCCTGATAACAAATTTTCACAATACAATGACGGGGCAATCTTCAATTCTTAAACATAACTTTTTACAAAAAACATGGACATCCTGATCAAAGCCCTGCAATTCTTTCTTAGCCTATCCATTCTTATAATCATTCACGAATACGGTCATTTCCTGTTTGCCCGTTTGTTCAACATCAAAGTTGAGAAGTTTTACCTCTTTTTCAATCCGTGGTTTTCGCTTTTTAAAATAAAAAGAGGAGATACAATATACGGAATGGGCTGGGTTCCCCTTGGCGGGTATGTAAAAATATCCGGAATGATTGATGAATCGATGGATAAAGAGCAGATGAAGCAACCACCGAAAGATTATGAGTTCAGGTCAAAACCTGCCTGGC
>SKSI01000150.1 GCA_007123065.1 Bacteroidales bacterium | reverse complement strand
CCGCGTGGTTGAGCCATCAGCCTCCTAAAGTGATCCCTTCACAAATTGCCCCGGATGAAGGGCTCATCCAAAACAGACACCCCTACAGCTCCTTGCGCAATATCTCACATGCATCAACAATTCCTTTTCCCTACTTCAGCAGTAGCGATGATTATGGATTAGGGGTCATTTCTGTTTTTAGCGAACCGCTCTCCAAACACATGTTCTCTATGGCAGCAGCCGTTTCTTTTACCAGATTTAAAGAAAACAGCCTGTTTTTTTTAGGTTACATCAACAACCAGTTCACACCTTCTGTAAGCTTCAATCTTTATCACAACAGCTTTACCGGCCGTTTTTATGAAAGAGATTATCTTGTAACAACAAACTCCGGGGGATATATTCTGGCGAGCCTGCCCCGCGACTGGATTGATCATGACTTTATCAGTACTTCACTTTACGCGCGTTTCAGATATGAATATACTGACGCGGAACGATTCTGGGATCACGATGAAACAGAACACGTTTTGGGTGAACCCATGAGCGGATGGCAACAGGATTTGCGACTGGGGATGCGCCTGGCTCATAGAAAACCCTATGTGCACAATGTCATTCATCCGCTATCCGGTTTTGGTGTTGATGCTCGCGTAACGATGGCTTCTGAAATGATTGGTGGTGAAACAGAATACATCAGACCTGATCTGACCGCGTATGCCATTCTTCCCGGGCTTGGTGACCAGCGGTTTTATCTTTATGGCCGCGCCATTGCACAATGGGGAGAGGCTTTTGCTCAGGACTACATTGGTTTAAGCCGTTATGATGACATCCAGTTGGGTGGTGCCCTGGCCGGTTTGGATTTTTTGTATGCCGATGCCGAACGGGTTCGGGGTTACCGTGACTATGTAACCGGCGACCGTCTGCTGTTTGGTACGCTGGAGTATCGTATCCCTTTTATGGATGATCTGAATACCACTTTACTGGGAATTATCTCACTTGGGCGTACAACACTGACCGCTTTCGTTGACGGAGGAATCGTCTGGAATACCAATACTGACGATGACCCCATTAAAAGAGCCGGAGTAGGAGCAGAGCTAAAAAATGTGCTGAACTTCGGAGGTTTGCAGATACTGCATAGCCTGGGTTTGGCACAACCCGTCGAACATATTGGTGATGATGATTACCTGGAACTGTATTACCGGGTTCGTGCTGTAATACCCTTTTAGTAAGGATAGATGGTTGATTCGTTGATTCGTTGATTCGTTGATTTGGGTTTTTTTTCATTCAGAACGTCAGCGAAGAGTTTCCCGGGAAGCTGACAGATCCTTCACTACGCTTCACTTCGTTACCAATGACAAGATAATTTCTCACCAATCAACTATTCATCAAATAAACTAATTAACTAATTAGCTAATTAGCATCACCGCATTACCCACCTGATTCCGGCGCGGGCGCCTGCCCACCATTGCGACATACTGTTGCTTCGAGTTCTTTGGAAAAAGCTGTAAGGTGCCACACTGTGGTCGTCGAAATCATGATCCAGAGTGCTGTCGCGAAGGTACTGGTGATACAACACCGGCCCTGCGAACCATTCCAGGTTTGAATCATTTCGTTTGGAAAAGAGCACCCTGAGCTCATTCAGGTTGTTTTCATAATCTTTATCCCACCACGAATCAGGTTTTTGCAGCCTGTAGTTGTGTAATTCAATCTGCATCCTGTGTTGTTCGGTAAATTGAATGTTTGATCCGAACCCATAGCCGGTGGCCCAGTCGATCTCCTTGTGCATCGGAAGGTGGCCTATGCTGAATATGTTGTAGAAAACAGGAACACCGATTTTTAAAGAAAGCCCTGCGATCATGGCATCCGATGCTGATGCCTCAAACTGTCTCAGTCCTCCTTTTCTTGTGATGCTCAAAAAGCCGATAGGAATGCCACTTATTGTATCAGAGAGGTTGATCACACCCAGCTGGATCCCTTCCACTTTTTTTGCGATGTTGAGAAAACCGGACACCTGCAGGCCCTGAATGTCGCCTGAGGTATTCATAAATCCTGCGAGCTGTGTTCCCTGCACAAGGCCACGGCCAAAGTTGCCAAAACCGGCGACCATCATTCCGCGGGCTTGTTTGTTATGCGCGTTGGCAAATCCGGCGAGGTAAATGCCGTCCGCCTGTCCGGCAACAGTGTTCATAAATCCTGCCGCGCTGATGCCTGCGACATTCCCCCGGTAGAAGTTTCCGAATCCTGCTGCTGCGATACCCTGCGCGTCTTTACCAACAGCATTCATAAAACCTGCGGCCATCAAACCTTCATTCTGTCCGCTTACCACATTCATAAATCCTGCACCCCTGGCACCATCAGCGTCCCCATGCACTACGTTCATAAAACCGGAACCTTGAAATCCCGATGAGTTCCCGCGCATGACATTGCCGAACCCGGCAGCCTGGAACCCATCAGCATTTCCGCTCACAATGTTCATAAATCCGGCTGCCTGGAATCCTTCAAAATTGCCTCTGGTGATATTCATAAAATAGGCAGCCTCAAAACCTTCTATCCCTCCGGTTATGCCGGCAAACAAATTCAGACTGACGCGGTACCTGTTGTTGATCACATCCGTTCCATCTGTTCCAAGCATGGGAAAGATACTAAGTTGAAATGGTTTAAGCGGTTTTTCTTTTGAATCGGACCTCTCAGTCGATGCTCCATTTGCATGAATGGCAAACAGTGAAAATAGCAGCACCAATCCAACTCCTGCCATTGTTTTTATCTTTTTATTCATAATATTTCAATTATTCATTTGTTCATGTGGATAATTATAAACTTGTCTGACCGGATGAAATGATGTTAAACTTTAATCTTCCGCCGAGAGGCATGTACTCATAAATGAGCATGGAGTTCCCATTTACAGGAAGAATGCCCCTCCAGTAGGCCTCTGAGTCATCAAAACTGCGGGTGTTCATTTCTGTAAGGATGAATCCAAACCCCGACTGGTTCGCGCAGAGGTCAATAATTTGCATATAACTGATGAAACTGGGTTTGGCATGTTGCATGTCAACTTTAATGGCTTGTTGACTGTTGCGCACATCTATTAAATAGGCATAATGCATCTTGTTTTCGTAACTCATGAATGCAAGCTGAATGCTGTTGTCGGTCATGTTATGGAAGCGGTAAGTGAATGCTCCGGCTTTTTTCATAGCACGGGCACGCATCAATGGTCCTTGTCCGGCGTTGTATGCCAGTGATGAAGGTCCCCCGCTGAACTCGGAGTCAAGCTTTAAGACCATATGCGGCCTTTCAATACGTTCTGTAAATATAATCTGGCCGCTTGCATCAAGATTAAACAACATAAAATCCAGCATCCTGATGCGGTGATACTGTTCCTGCTGGCCCCTGGAGTTTTCCTGACGCACTTCACCTGAATAGCGATACAGCTCCGCGATGGCGGTAAAGGTGCCGTCGTGATTCGGTTCGAGAGCATGGATGTAAACATCGGGCATCACCTTAAAGAACCAGTCGGGAACCGATGTCCTGAGGGTTGGGCGCAGTTCCTGCCAGGGGTGTACCGACATCCCGGTTGTGCTGCCATCATTTGAAACAGTCAGAAAAAACAATCCCCTGGTATTTTTGCCACTGATCCTGCTTCCCCTGAAATAGGTGCCTGCCATGCTGATTGTCTGGTCTTGATTAGCATGAAGGGCTGTTGGAAAATAACTGTAGTCATTGTCGTGTAACTCCATTGTATACATCCTGCTGCCATTAAGCAGGTCTATACCGTGAACGCGTGCATTGGTAGTTTTACCAAGGCGTTCACTTGCTTCAAGAATATAAAGAAAATCACCCGAACAGAGCAAGTCATAAACGTGTACACTTCCCCTTTGTGATTCAAATTCCATCTGCCAAAGGCGATTCATTTTATGATCTACATGTTCTATGACATAACCTGCATTGCGCGCCCTGCCTGCACTCTGAACGATGATGAACCCCTTTTCCGGATGGGGGAATACCTCTGGGAAAAACTGATCTCCCCTGCGCAGATTCGGTACATCATCACGCGTTTCACGGGAAACCTCATTTCCTTTATCATCCAAAACAACATAAGTTACCGATGTAGACAATGCATTGACCACAAAACCCACCATGGCATGGCTGCCATTATACGTAATCCCGTTAAGAAATGAATGGGAGGGGGTTTCAATGGTCCCCGATTTGATCTCTTCAAGAGAGGTGTTGAACATTTCGTAATTCCAGACTCCGGAGCCGCCCGAATGCATTACGAGGAAAGCATCACTTTCGTGATGACTGCTGCTTAGGGGATGAACACCCGCAAAACGGAGCGGAGATACCCTGATCTCTTTGCTTTGTGCAAAGCTTACGAATTGAATGCCTGTGAGTAAACAGACAACAATAAGGATTTTTTTGATTGCTTCTTGTTTCATGGTTGTAAAGAATCAAATGGATTGAAATTTAGTTGTTTAGAAGTTTAGAAGTTTAGTTGTTTAGACGTTTAGTTGGTTTATTGGTTGTCATTTCTCTTAAGTCTCTCAAGTCTTCCTTCGCGCTTCGGGCTTTTTTTGCTCAGTGCCCAGCGCTCAGCTCCCGTTGTGTCGTAATCCAATTCCTAAAGGATCGAGACTTTCTACATAGGCGTTTTATCTCAATATGTATGCCAAACTTTCTCTAATAAATTAAAAATATATCCTGTAGGTCATCATCGGCATGAATCCCATCTGGTATGATGTGGTGATCTCCTGACGGTTCCTGTTCCAGTTTTCGGTAAAAATGTTTTGCTTGTTTGTGACATTCTGAAGGTCTAATGCCCATTCCTGGTTTACATTCTGTCCGTTTAGTCTAAAGGTAACGCGTCCGTTCAGCCTGAAATAATCGGGGTACCTGTTATCATAGGCTGTTTCCCATTGATATTTTACAGAATTGGTTAAGATTGATTGTTCGCGATCAATTTCAAGGAAACGATTGCCCCCGGCATAAACAAGCTTGATGTCTGCAGATAAGAGTGAGCGCTGTCCTATCTTCCATTCGTAGCCTGTTAAAACGTTGAAAATGTAATTGTTGTTAAAAGCGGTGTTGCGCAATATTCTGTCGTACCCCCTGTACTTTGAGTCAAAAACGGATGCGGTGATCAGGTAATAGAAACCTTCCTGCAAAAACTTTTCCAGGGTGAGTTCGACGCCCACGTTTGACCCTGTACCCGAATTCTCCATTTTGTTAAACACCCAGTAATTGAAAGCACCCCCCTGGTTCAGGGTCGAGAATTCGGGCCTGCCTGCTGCTACGGGAATGTTGTAAAGGTATTGATAATACACTTCGGTTTTTAATCGATGCCCTTCACCAAGCAGGCGATCATAACCTGCTACCAGATGCAAGCTTCTGGAGAGGTCAAGGTGTTCGTTTGTCCGTTCATAGGTCAGAGAAATGCTGTCGATAAGCATTTGGGAAAAGTAGACCCCCTTCATCTGCATCTGACTATGCATTCCAGCGCCCAAACTAACCGATTGTCCTGGAAGAAAAGACCATTTGACTCCAACCCTGGGTTCAATGGCATAGCTATTATTCAAAAGAAAGGCCGAAAGATGAAGTCCTGAGTTTACTGAGAACTCATCAGAAAACCTGTGCTGCCATTCACCGAACCCGCGTACCATTTGCATGGTTCCATCTGCATCCAGGTAATTTCGGTATTCTTCAGAAGCCTCATGATATTCCTGTCCGTGGTACGAGATATCATAATGATCTACGATCAAACCGGTATTCAGGAAGTTACGCGAATTAAAGCGGTGTGATAGTTTGGAAGACAAACTGTACCGGATCTCCCCCAGGTCCTCAATAATTGTTTCCTTGTCAAGTCCATTTGTCAGCTCAAAAATGTTTGCTTTGCTTCGGATGCCCGACACCGCTATCGTATTGTTGATGCGCGTGTTGGTATTGAAATAGTACACGTGGCTGATACCGGAAACACCCATCCTGTTGCTGAAATACAGGTCGGTTCCTGCAAAACCATACTGGGCGTCATCATCTTCGCTGTCGAGCATGGAGATGCTATTGTAGCCCCCGATCCCGAAAACGGAAATGCGCCCACGCTCAAGGGGAACATGTATCTTAAATGACAGGTCTTTATAATTTGGAATCGCCGCACCGGTTCCGAAATCCATCCCCAGGGCATGTAACACCTCCAGGGTGCTGTAACGAGCATTCACCATAAAGGAGGCCCTGTTTTTTGATGAAAATGGCCCTTCAGCGCCCAATTCAAATCCGTTGAACCCAACCT
>SKSI01000120.1 GCA_007123065.1 Bacteroidales bacterium | reverse complement strand
TTTCAAATGGCGGTATTCATTCAATAAAGAAGCATATATCTATGTCTATTACCGTTCCGGGGGAGAATTGCAGTCATACCTTGTACTGAAAAAGGTAAACAATACACAATACCTGCTCTGGGAATACGCGGCAAAAGACGCCAGAATACTGGGTATAACCATCAAAAAGGCAGTCAGAAAGATTGGGATTCCGTTTTTACGCTCCTGGGTGTTATCCGGAAATGATGTGGTTACGCTGAGACAAAGTGGCTTTGTTACCGCCCCGGTACAACTTTGGAAGTTATTGGGAAAAGAACGCTTGCCTGTATTGGTAAGACCCGTTAACGAGCAAGTTTTTGATCAGGACTTCTTTATAAACGGCAGCGATATCAGAGACATCAACAACTGGCAACTCTACCTCGCGGACAGGCACTGATGGTTTTCCGCTGCATTGGTCCTGGAAGTAAAAACAAAGCGGATAAAAAAAATCGTTTACTTTTGTCCTAAAGCTAAGCAGATTAAGCAATGATCCGGTCTCTGTTGCATTTTCTTCGATTGGAGCACATCCGTCATTTCATGACTCTTTTTTCCAGTTCCCTGTTGGGACAGGCTCTGGCATTATTGCTCGCACCGGTTCTTTCGAGGCTATTTGTTCCTGACGATTTCGGACTGGCCGCTTTGTATCTGAGCATTCTGAGCATTCTCTCTGTAGCTGCTACAGCAAAATATGAACAGGCCATCATGTTGCCCCGTGCGGATAAAGCTGCTGTGCATTTGTTCCGCATGGTAATTGGACTTGCCGCCATTGTATCCGCGATCGTAATTGTGCCGGTACATTTCTTCAACACAGGTATTGCAGCCCTGTTTGGGAATGAGGCAATCGCCCCCTGGCTCTATCTTCTTCCCTTCAGCCTCCTTATTCATGGTATTCTTCAAGCCTCTATCTTCTATTCAAACCGAACAAAAGCGTTCAGCAGAATGGCACGGACCACTTTGCTGCAACAGGCGATGATTAGCGGGGTAAAAGTATTGGCAGGCGGATTAAGAACCTCTTTTAACGGACTAATTACCGGGCAGATAGTTGGTCAGGCATTGGCTGCACTCTACATTTTTGGATACACATTGAGACAAATTGCCGGGCAAAGGATTAAATCATCATTCAAAGACATCATCCTTCAGGCAAAAGCCTATAGCCAATACCCGCGATTCAACATGTTGCTGAGTATGACAAACAATCTTTCCGGGACATTGCCGATTTTTATGTTTACATGGGGTTTTTCGGCGGAGGCAGCCGGATTGTATGCCTTTGGATACACCTTTGTTTTTCGTCCGGTGAGCCTGTTCTCCCAAAGCACACAGCAGGTGTTGTCTCAAAAAATGATTGAGCAGTACCACCAGGGACGATATATATACCCGGCATTGAAACAGATGGTGCAACGTTTTTTCCTGGCAGGCATCATTCCGCTGGTGGTATTCACGATCTGGGCCCCGGAGCTTTTTTCTTTTGTGTTTTCAGAAACCTACAGAACCTCCGGAGAATATCTTCAAGTGCTGAGTCCATGGCTTTTCATGGTTTTTCTTACAAGTCCGCTGACCTTTTTGCATGAACTTTTCTTCAAACAAAAAACAGCGATGGTAATAGATTTAATATATCTTGTATTGCGTTTTCTGGCGTTATATCTGGGTATAAGGATGCAAAATGAAATGATTGCGCTAATTTTGTTTTCCGGAGTAAGTACAGCGCTTGTGGGTTACAAGCTATTCTGGTTTTTATACCTCGCCAGGCGATCAAACAGAATTACAGAAAACAAACATCCCGATTAAAAACGTATCGCATCAAAATTCAAGCATGAAGCCGAAAGAAACAGCAATAAATGTCCTTGTGATCCCTTCCTGGTATCCTCCAGGAGGCGGTGCGTTTTTCAGGGAACACAGCATTGCTCTGGCACAGTCAGGACTGCAGGTGTCTGTCCTTGCCGCTATAGAAACCGGTCTTCGTGATGATCCGGGGAGATTTCTCAGAGCAGGGAAAAAAATCCAGCGAAAAAGTGGCATCACCGAGTATACAGAAGTAGTTCGCCGCATTCCGATGTCGGAAAAAAGCAATGTTCGTGTATGGGTGAACCGGGTGATGCGTATGTACGAAAAATTTCAAAAACAAAACGGGCATCCTGATATCATCCTTGCGCACAGCAGCATGTGGGCGGGGCTTGCTGCAGCACGTATCAGAAAGAAATGGGGTACACCTTATGTGATCACCGAGCATCGCGGACGTTTTACCGGAATCGGCAATTTGCCGGATTTACTGATCAAGCCGTGGCATCTGCCCTTGTATCAGGAAGCTTTCAAAAATGCCGAACATATTATTACTGTCAGTGAGGCACTCCAGCAAAAAATCCGGGAAATAGAGCCCGGAGTAGCAGGCAGGTTATCATCGATCCCAAATATGACTGATACGGAATTTTTCAACATCAACAAAAAAAACAATACCGGGCCTTTTACTTTTTTATGTGTTGCCGGCTATGAGCCGGTGAAAGGGATTGACCTGCTTATTGAAGCATTTGCCTTGCTGAGGGATCAAACCTCACGGCCGGTTAAGCTCATAATTGCGGGGAAAGACACCGAGGTGCCGGCGCTTCAGCAGATGATCAGGCAACACCACCTGCAGGATGATGTGACCTGCTCCGGATATCTGAACCGGGAACAATTGCTGGAACATTTGCAATCTGCCAACGCATTTGTTTTGCCATCGCGGTTTGAAGCATTTGGCATTGTGCTGATCGAAGCCATGGCCTGCGGGTTGCCGGTTATTGCAACACGATCAGGAGGCCCGGAAGAGATTGTCACAAATGAAAGTGGGATTTTATGCAGGCCCGAAAGCACTCAGGATCTGTCTGACGCCATGCAAAACATGTTTCAGCGAGCCCAACAGTACAATCCGGAAAAGATACGATCTGCTTGTGTGAAACGTTTCAGTAAAGACAGCGTAACCAATGAATACATCCTTTTATTTAACAAACTGCTGCAAAATCAAACTTCATGAATCGAATTGACCTCCGTTTTCAACATGGTTTTGAGTGGGTATCTTCCGGGAATATTGCATTGAAGGGTTATGTTTTTGACAAGGAAGGTGAGTTTTTTGCAGCGCAGGAAGCGGTTCGTTTGTTCCATCCCGTTGACGGGATAAAAGCATTGGAAAAGATACTGAAACAAGTTGACGGTGTATTTACCCTGGTGATTGATTTGCCGGAGGGAACGCTTATCGCTACCGATCCGATCTGTGGATTTCCGCTGTTTTACACAAAAAAAAACGGGGCATGGATGATTTCTGATCATGTCGATGCCTTTAAAGAACAAAAAAGCCATTGGGAGTTTAATGAAGCAGCACTGCCGGAATTCCTGTCGGCAGGTTTTGTTCTCGGCAACGAAACACTTGTCAGGGATATCATCAGAACACAGGCTGCGGAGATCCTTTGTCTTCATCATAATGGAAACAAGGAACAGAAACAATACTATTGGTTTCTTCCGGATCACTTCTCTAATCAGAAAAAAAGCGTTCTTAAACAAGAATTAAAATCAATTCTTCAAAACACAACCAATCGGTTAATCAAATCATTGGAAGGAAAAACGGCTGTAGTCCCCTTGAGCGGGGGATACGATTCACGATTGATTGCATGCATGTTGAAAAATGCAGGATATGAGCAAACCATCTGTTTCACTTACGGCAGGCCAAACAAAGAATCCGAAATAAGCAAAAGGGTTGCTGAAGCTTTGGGGTTCAAATGGTTTTTTGTCGACTACAGCAAAATCAATACGAATGATTTTACGGCAGACCCCGGCTTCATTGATTATTGCAATTATGCAGGCAACATCAGCTCAATGCCTTACCTGCAAGAATATTTTGCAGTGAAACATCTGAAAGAAAACAAGCTGATACCGGAAAACAGCATCTTTATCCCGGGTCACACGGGAGATTACATTGCGGGAAGCTATCTTGAAAAGACCATAAGAACAAAACGCAACCGGTTGCACAATGACGGCAAGACCATTGCAGCAAGATATTTTAATTTTTTACCCCTTTCCTCTCACCACAGCCAGATAATTAAGGACCGTATTGAACGATGGTTTGGCAATTACACCCATCCTGTTTTTGAAGCCAGCAGCAATTATGATGCGACTACTGAAGACTGGGATTTAAAAGAGAAGTTCAGCAAGTTCATTTTCAACTCATCACAAGTTTTTCCATTTTTTGGATACCAGTTTCGTTTCCCGTTGTGGGATGCAAAATTGCGTACTTTTTTCAGGAGGCTTCCCTTTGAACTGCGTAAATATAAAGTTTTATACGATGAAGTGATTCAGGAGGAATATTTCATTCCGGCAAACGTATTTTTCCATCAGGAGGAACTTAATGTGAAACCATCTGCGTTGCGATTTAAAAACCTCAGGGATAAGCTCAAGTTCCTGGTTCCTCATGCTTTAAAAAGAAACAGACTTAAAAACCGTGATTATTTGTGTTACCACGTGTTTACCGGGGAAATGAAAAGAAGCCTGATCGACAAAGGAGTTAAAGTGCCTGCGCGGATCAACAGCTACAATACACTGATTTGTCTCTGGTACAGCGAAATAATCAGACAGAAACTAACAAGCTAAAAAGTCTTCTGCGAGACTATTCTGTGATCTGGCCTTCAAAGGAGCTGATGAACTCCTGCAGGTTGGGGCTATCCTCATAAACGCCATCCCTGAAGAAAGCGAGCACGGCTTCCATATTTTTCGGCGGCCTGAATCCTGGTATAGCCGTAATCAATTGCATTTGCTCATTAAAAAAAGCAACAGACGGATAGCTCATCTGGCCCTGCAGAACGGCTATGGCAAAGTTGTGGGTTGCGCGCCGCTGCCCGATATTTTCATTCTCGTAGGTTACACCCTGAAAAACGATAGGGTCTTCCTGTTCGGCATTCAGCTTAACCGGATAGAAATACGTGTTCAGCATCTCTGCAATCCGGGGGTGCGAGAAGGTTTCCGACTCCATTCTGCGGCACCATCCACACCAGTCGGTATAAACATCCACAAATATTTTACGTGGTTCTTCGTTGAATAGCTCCTGAGCTTCCTCTATGGTGAGCCAGTTCACCTTAGAGTGATCAGAGGCTAAAGCATCTGCTTTGCTGCCTGTTAGAAAGAAAATGGCAATCAGAATAATTTTAAAAAGTTTCATAATACATTTATTTCTTTGGTTTGCAAAATTATGCAATTCCCGGATTAAAACATCAACAAAGATAACACACTTGTAATGCATATTGTTTGCTAACTTTGCGGTTTAAACCATAAGCAAGGTGTTTTTTAAGAAGGACAAGACTCAGGCCGTTTCTCCGGGCAGGATCGCCTGGCAGCGTTTCAGGCGAATTCCAACTGCTATGGCAGGTCTTATATGGGTTGGCATGGCTGCATTGCTTGCCGTTTTTGGTTATCTGATCATTCCCGATTCGACACCTTATGCCAACCATCAGCAGCTTGAGCTGGCAACACATCCGCCGGGAACACGGATGAAGCTATTGAAAGTCACGCGCAACCAGCCCCATGAAACCCCGGGATTGATACGCAGAATCATTTATGGTGCACCCAGAGCCACCAACACCTTGCCAATTCAGAGATGGTGGTTTGCGGATGACAAAGTTCATTATGAAACCTATCCCGGTCAGGAAGGATATCCTGGCCTCGAGGCATATTTCAATCTTGCTGATGTGCTTTTTGCGGTGGATCTGTCATACGATATCCAAACAGAGAATGGACACTTAATCTTCAGGGACATTAAGGGGAATGTTCACAAAAAGGCCATTCCCCGGATGCAGGAACAGGTAGAAAAGAACCATATTAAAGAACAGCTTTTTATTTTGGGAACCGACCGTTTCGGGCGCGATATGCTCAGTCAGCTGGTAATCGGAACGAGGGTTTCTTTATCGGTCGGATTCATAGCTGTATTCATTTCTTTAATTATTGGCATCACCCTTGGCAGTATGGCCGGTTTTTTCAGGGGACGTCTGGATCAGGTAATTCTCTGGCTGATCAATGTTGTTTGGTCGATTCCGACACTGCTGCTTGCAATTGCCATCACCTTTGCTTTAGGCAAGGGGTTTTGGCAGGTTTTTATTGCTGTTGGCCTGACAATGTGGGTAGAGGTGGCACGTCTGGTCCGTGGTCAGGTGATCAGCATCCGGGAGCACGAATATGTGGAAGCCGCCAGAGCGCTAGGGCTAAGCAGCTTCAGGATCATCAG
>SKSI01000140.1 GCA_007123065.1 Bacteroidales bacterium | reverse complement strand
TCATAAACAACAACCAGGGCAGGTCCGCTTTCACCATTGTAGGTAAACATCCGGAATTCCAGGTGTCCGATCAATGCATTTTGCGTGGTGTGGATTACCTTAACATCCAGATTTTCGTTCATGCAATCGATGTCTTCACCACATTCATACATATTGGCCTCATCTATATAGCCATCAAACTTTAAAGGGGTTATCTGGAGATGTCCGGTAACTCTTTCGATTTGATTATCCGCATTAATATCTGCAGCCATATCGTAACTAAACAAGATATCATTTCCCTTTCTGAAATCCATGTGTGATTCCGACTTTGTGGCTGTTTCGCTTTGAGACATTGACATTGCGTAGGGAGGCATTTCCATGTCGATGGCCATGCTCAGGGGCATCCCGTCGGCATCAAATGATGCGGTGTAATTGAGGCTCATTGCCAATGCGCCATGGAGGTTCAATTCCATATAAAAATTGGTTGGTACTTCATCCCCATAGTCATCAACATAGAACTCATAGTCCTTCATTATAAGTTCAGCGTTTCTTTGACCCATATTATAATCCTGTTCATCAGCAGGATACAAAACCTTTAAATAAGGCAAATCAGGATTAATGAGATCAAAAACCTGGGTATCAAAATTATAATGCCATTCCCCACCCTCACCTGGGTCAGGCTCGCCGGCCAAAGCATACTTTTCGGCAATCGTTCTCAGGTAAGGACGCACTTTCCGCTCCTCAATCTCGGTTAAGGCGGGCATTAAGTCTGATTTGATCGTAAATTCAGCATTGCCGAGCTGTGACAGAAAGTTTAATGCAACAAAAGCCTCAGAATTCATAATCTCCTCGAGGGCTTGCATGATCTCCTGATTTCCGGCCCTGATCTCGACCTTTGCTTCATCAGCACTTAATTGGGTAAGTGTATCGGAACCGTCTTTACCACAACTTGTAAAATAAAATGAACATGCTGCGAGCAAAATGAAGTGAAATGCAATAATGTAAGTCCTTTTTTTCATAACAATCGTTTTTTGTGATTTACTTGTTTGTTTGCAAATATTATTAATAAATTTGTGAATATCCAAAGGAATTCAAAAAAATCCTCAATAAATCATTTGGCAATCTGAATGAAAACATTTTTCAAAAATAAATAAAACAACCAAAACAACATGAACAACCATTATAGACCCAAACACTCAATACTTTTGATGCTGCCATTTGTAATGCAGTTTTTTTTTATTTCTTGTGATGATGCAGAAAGGCCTGATGATAAAGATTACAGCGAAAATATTGATATTCCCTGGGTCCACGAAGGGATCACGGAATTAAGACGCGGTGATATCCTCATTCGGGCAAACAGCAATTTCCTGCCCGGATCTGCTCCTGTTGAAGACGGTTGGGATCACGGACATGCAGCCATTGTAACAAAAGGATCTTTTGGTTTGGTTGCAGATAGTTTGCTGGCTAAATCCTTCATTTTTGAATCCAACTCCAGGGACTTCCCCAGGGAATACCAATTAAGGGAAACCCGCGGATATGATGTCAACAGCAACCCGTTTTTACGCAACGAAAGCTTTTCCCCGCGCTATGAGGGCGCACGTTACAGGCTGAGACTTAATCTTCCTGAAGAACAAATTGAATCCATCATCGAGTTCATCATCGGTCAGAGAGGTAGTTATTCAAGCTGGAATGCAATGAAACGCTACCCTGGGAATCCGGAGATTGAGCAGATGGTGCAAGAGGGGCTCAGGGAAAACTGGGCCGACAACACCCATTGGTATTGTTCACTGATCATCTGGCAGGCCGTACTTTATGTTACCGGAATTGACCTCGATCCCACGGGAGGATATTATGTATATCCTAATGATCTTGTCGCCAGTAAGCATTTTGACAATACCGAAAGCCACAGAGGAAGGGCAAGGTTTTAACGTCTTATGTTCAGAATGCTCCTGGCAGTAATCAAAAAGTCTTCCAAAAAAAGATAACTGTCATCCTCGAAGCGAACGATGTAATCAAGCTTATCGCTGTTTTCTCTTGAATAAAGTTCTACGTGACCAACCAGTTGATTCTTTGTGGTTGAATGAATTGTAATCGTGCTATTTTCGTTGAAATCAGCAACATAATCATTGGTCTTTAATGGGATCTCGTGGTTATTTACCCGGACACGGAAGCGAGCCGGAAAAATGCCAACATCCATTCTGACCCTTCTTAAACGATACGTAACACCCTCTTCAAAACCCAGACCCGCGCGCAACAGCCAGTCAAAAATTTGTTCTCCATCTCGCAAGACATTTGTTTCAAGGCGCAAACGGCCACTGGTTCTTCTAAGACGGGTGCTGATGGCGGACTTTATTTCATAATTGTCAAACAATCCATAAAAATCCAGTTCGGTAGGTATGCCATATTCGATCGTGGCGTTGTGGTCTATCCTCATTATGGTCCTTTCGCCTGCTTCCATGATCATATCTATTTCGGTGGGAAACTGAAAGGCACTGTTGGAAGGCTCCTCTTTAAATTGAGCAAGAATAAGTTTGGTTTTGACGTGGTTCAGAACAGGATTGTGGAAATAGATGATTATGGAATCACTCATCGCAGTTTTGATGAAAGTATTCTTAATGGTGTCAAGACGGTATATGCCCCGGAAGCTTTCAAAATGATACGCCTGTGATGATTCATCACTTTCTTCATTACCAAACATATATGGCAAAGGGACATTTGCTTTTCCGGAAAGAAAATCCAGCGTGGCAAGGGATGTTGTTTTACTTATGTTTTGGGTCATCCTGACCAGCTCATTGTCGAAAGCCCTCAGGTGCGACTCCGCCTCATCTTTTTCCATTTGCTGCTGACAAGCACCTAAAACAAGCAATAAAAAAACAACAATAACAATCAAGGGAAATCCATACTTTTGAAATAACATATACCTCTTCTTTAAAAGATTTAGTGGCAAAAATAAGAAAATTATCAGCCTTTGATTATCTTTGACTAGCCTAGAGCGCATTCTCATGAAGAATAAAAAAGGAGTTTTAAAAGTGAAGCAACATACCGAAGCAGGTAAAATTGAATTACAATCGATCCTGGATAATTTGCACGATCTGGTTTCCCTAACCGACTTACAAGGTAATTATTTATTTGCCGGCGCATCACATCAGGTACTGGGTTATGAAATTGAGGATCTCATAGGAAAAAACGTAATGGACTTTGTCCATCCTGATGATTTGCCCGGAGTGCAAGCGAAATTTGCCGATTTCATGACCAGCCAAAAAGAGAGAGCCGATACCATATACAGAAATCGATGTGCCGATGGCTCCTATTTGTGGTTTGAAACAATAGGCACCATACTCAGGGATAAAAAAGGAAACCCGGAACGGATTCTATTCAATACACGAAATATCACTGAGCGCAAGCAGGCTGAGGAGGCGCTGCGCGAAAGCGAAGCAACCATCAGGAACAAGCTTAATGCCATACTCGAACCTGAAGGCGACATTGAAACCCTCAGTCTTGCAGACATCATTGATGTGAGTGAGCTGCAGGAAATGATGGAGGATTTTCACAAAACGTCCCAAATTGGTGGTGCCATACTGGATATTTCCGGAAATGTACTCGTTGGTGTTGCATGGTCAGATATATGTGCCAAATTTCACCGTGCGCACCCCTCTACTGCAAAAAACTGTTTGGAAAGTGATCTCGCCCTTTCAAAGGGGGTTCCTTTCGGAGAATTCAAGGCATACCGCTGCAAAAACAACATGTGGGACATGGTGTGCCCCATTGAAGTCGGGGGAAAGCATCTGGGTAACATTTTCATTGGTCAGTTTTTTTATGATGATGAGCATGTTGATTATGATGTGTTTAAGAAACAGGCTAAGCAATATAACTTCAATGAAAAGGAATACCTTGCGGCCCTTGACCGCGTTCCCCGTTTAAAGCGGGAAACGGTTGCTTCAGCAATGTCGTTCTATACGAAGCTGGCTAAAATGATCTCAACACTGAGCTTTAGCAAGATCAAGCTTTCACGCGACATTGCCCAACGCAAACAGGCAGAAATGCGCCTTAGAGAAAGCGAAGAGCGCTTTCAGAAAATGCTTGCCCTGATACCCGACATGATATCCATCCACGATAAAAACTTCAATATCGTATACAGCAACTGGAAAGGTTTTGCCGCCGTGGATGACGAAAAGAGAAGGTTACGTACCAAATGTTACAAAACATACAGGGATATAGATGAAATTTGTCCTGACTGCCGTGCAAAAGAGGTACTCAGAACCAAAAAAACATTTCGTTCTGAAGCGGAGCTACCTGATGGCACCTGGGTTGACCTGCGAGTAATCCCGGTATTGGATAAAAATGATGAATTGGAGCTTTTTGTTGAATGGGTCAGAGACATTACAGAGCAAAAACAAAACGAAAAAACCAAACAGGTGTTTTACCAGGTTGCCAATGAGATGGTGTTCAATTTCGATCTGAACGCTTTGATCAAGGCAGCAGAAAAGCAATTGTCGCAACTCATTGATACATCCAATTTTTATGTAGCACTGTATGATGCCGAGTCAGGAATGTTGTCGGCTCCGTTTGAAAAGGATGAAAAAGACCAATTGGAAACATGGCCAGCGAAAAAATCTGCTACCGGGTTTGTGATTGAAAAAAAACAGCCGGTCTTGTTAAAAAAGCAGGATGTATTGCGCTTGATTGAGTCGGGTGACATAAATCAAACCGGCACAATTTGCGAGGCCTGGCTTGGTGTGCCGCTTTTGAGAGATGATAAGGTAATTGGAGCAATTGTTGTTCAAAGCTACGACAATGCGGGTGCTTTCGATGACAATAGCAAAGAAATCCTTGGATATGTATCCAGTAACATCAGCATGGCAATTGAGCGCGCCCGTATTTTTGAAGACCTGGTGCAAGCCAAGAACAGAGCAGAAGAAAGTGAGACACGCTTTAAGGCGCTCCACAATGCCAGTTTCGGGGGCATTGCCATCCATGATCAAGGACTCATTCTGGACTGCAATCAGGGGCTTTCTGAAATGACCGGATATTCAATTGAGGACCTTATCGGGATGAATGGACTTCTTTTGATAGCAGAAAATTCAAGAGGCAAGGTGATGCAAAAGATCCTGTCCGGATACGAAAAACCTTATGAGGCTATTGGCAGACGCAAAAACGGAGAAGAGTTTCCCATACGGATAGAAGCGAAAAACATTCCTTATAAAGGAAAATTGGTAAGGGTAACTGAATTTCGTGATATAACTGCAGATAAAAAGAATGAAAAGGAGTTGAAGGCGGCCCTTGAAAAAGCACAGGAAAGTGACCGGCTGAAATCGGCATTCCTGGCAAACATGAGCCACGAAATACGCACCCCGATGAATGGGATCCTTGGGTTTGCCGAACTGTTGAAAGAGCCACGCCTGTCAGATGAACAGCAGAACAAGTACATCGACATCATTGAGAAAAGTGGCGAAAGGATGCTTAATATCATCAACGATATTGTTGACATATCACGCATTGAAGCAGGCCTTATGGACCTTACATTAAAAGAATCCAACATAAATGAACAGCTGGATTACATCTATACATTCTTTAAGCCCCAGGTTGAGGCCAAAGGCATGCACCTTAAACCCCCGGGATTGCTTCCGGCCGAAGAAGCGATCATTGTTACCGATTGTGAAAAGCTATTTGCCATTCTGACCAACCTGGTGAAAAATGCCATTAAGTATTCCAATGAAGGCACCATCGAATTTGGCTGCAACATTCCAGTGACGCACGGCCGTGCGTCACTCCGTTTTTTTATTAAAGATACAGGCATAGGCATCCCAAAAAACAGGCAGCATGCCATCTTCGATCGGTTTGTTCAGGCAGACATTGAAGACGCAGACGCCAGGCAGGGAGCCGGTCTCGGACTGGCAATTTCAAAGGCTTATGTGGAAATGCTCGGTGGCAAGATATGGGTGGAAAGTGAAGAGGGTAAAGGATCCACTTTTTATTTCACCATTCAAAATAAAAAATAAGCTTGATTGCTCATCAATGAATTAAACACGGATTTGCTGGCATAAACCAGATTATTAACCGACTAATCAGGCAAAGGTCTGCCAAAGACCTGTGTCCAATAGATTCCTGAGCGTGCAACCCCCATTTCCGTATATGAACCGTTCATGATGTTTCGGCAGTGACCGGGACTATTCATCCAGCCCTCAACCACAATGACTTCCGTTTGGGTCTCCCCCATTGCAATGTTCTCCCCAATGTTTCTGTAACGATAACCTGTTTGTTCAACACGGCTCACAAGCGTAGAACCTCCTG
>SKSI01000188.1 GCA_007123065.1 Bacteroidales bacterium | reverse complement strand
TGAATCGTTGAATTGTGTTTATCGTTTATCGTTTCTTCCTTCGAGCTTCGAGCTTCGAGCTTCGAGCCTTTTTAATTGTTGAATCGTTGAATTGTCACATTTGCGAATTTATACATTTGCTAATTTGCTAATTATCAAATCTTTTTCAATTTAATATCATTTACAAACTTGCGGATTTGTTGTTCCTGTGATTTGTGGCAGATCAGCATCGCCTGGTCGTATTCCGATACGATATAGCCATCGAGGCCATGAATCACAAATAGCTTGTCATCGGGCAAATTGATGATGCAGTTGGTGCTGTCGTACAGCATCACCTTCTTACCCATTACCGCGTTGTTATTCGCGTCTTTCGGACGGGCATCAAACAGGGAGCCCCAGGTACCGAGGTCTGACCAGCCCACGTCTGAAACGAAAACGTGCACATTTTCAGCCTTCTCCATGATGGCATAATCGATGGAAATGCTTTTGCAGGTGGTATAGGCGATGTCCATGTAGCTTTCCTCTTCCGGTGTATTGTATTTACCCAGTGCTTCGCGAAAGATAAAGCTGATCTCCGGCTGAAATTTCTCAAAAGCGCTGATGATGGCATCGCACGACCAGATGAATATCCCGCTGTTCCAAAGGAAGTCGCCACTGTCAAGAAACGACTCCGCCAGCTTGAGATCAGGCTTCTCTGTGAAGGTCTTTACTTTTCTCAGGCGTTCATCCTCCGGAAAAAAGGAATCCTCAACAAACTGTATATAGCCGTATCCCGTATCCGGCCTGCTGGGTGTTATACCCAGGGTGAACAAACGGTTTCCGCCCGCTGCCACCTTCAGTGCCGATTTGATGATATCGGCAAATTCATCTTCCTTCAGGATGATGTGATCAGAAGGTGCTACCACGACATTCGCCTGTGGGTTCAGATCATAGATTTTGTAGCATGCATAAGCAATACACGGCGCGGTATTTTTTCTGGCAGGTTCGCAAATCAGGTTGGCAGGATCCAGATCAGGAAGCTGTGCGCGCACCAGCTTGCTATATTTTTTATTGGTAACGATGAAGATATTGCTTGTATCGCATACCCGCAGAAAGCGATCCCAGGTTTGCTGCAAGAGCGTTCTGCCCGTGCCCAGGATGTCGATGAATTGCTTGGGCCGCGATTCACGACTCATCGGCCAGAACCGTTCTCCAACACCACCGGCCATGATCACCACGTAATTATTTTTTTTCATAGGTTTGTATTTATGGTTTGCTTTTCCTTGTCATTCTGAGCGGGAAGCCCCCGCGAAAAAGCGGTGGCCACAATGCGATGATGACAAATATGTTTTTTGTTCTTTGTTTTTTGTTTTTTGTTTTTTGATGTTACGTGATTAGCGTTAAGCGTTTAGGGTTCACTGACTAGTCTGTTTCTTTGCGCTTTTTGCGTGTTTTTATCTTTGCGCTCTTTGCGAGGAAAAACATACACTAAACTCTAAATCTTCACTTTTCATTTTTCACTTTCCTTCCAGCTTCGAGCTTCCAGCTTCTTTCACTTTTCACTTTTCACTTTTCACTTTTCACCCAGCTCCCAGCTCCCAGTTCTCAGTCTTCCAGTTTTTTCACAAGTGCCAGCGAATGCACCAGGTATTGCCGTTTTGTATGCAGGCACTGGCATCTGTATCTGGTTCGCAGCTTATCACCCTTAGCGAAAGCCCTGCCATTTTTTATCTGAAAAAGGATCTTCTCCGGGAGTTCGTCAAGATGGCGCCATCCTTCCGGCATGGTTCCGGAGTCGTATACCCTCAGCTTTTTTGTCAGTGTGGCATCAGCCATACCCGATGCTTTCACTTTGAAAGAATACGTATATAATGTTTCGGCCAATTCTTCAGGGAACATTCCTACAGCAATGCATTTACGGATCAGCTTCCCAAAATTATGCTTCCATTCCTTCCCGTGCGGAAGAACGGTTCTGCCAAAATCTTTGTAAATGCCCAGGTGGGCCAGTTCGTGAAGGAATACCAGCAAGCATGCATACTTGTTCAGACTCCCGTTAACGGAAATCCGATGTGGTCTTCTTGCATTTCCAGGCTTAAAGTCGCCAAGCTTGCTTAAACGATCGCGGGTGATTACCAGCAGGATGCCATGCTTTTCCAGGATTCGTTGCACCGACTCCACAGCGGTATCAGGAAAAAACTTCGTCAAAACATCTCGATCCGGAATCTGCATAAGTATGCGCTTCTTGTTATAACGTCAAAAGTAAGAAAAAAAAATTTAGCTGTTTGGTTTTCTGCCTTCAGGAAAACATTGACTTTCTTCCCAGCTCTGGCTCCCAACGCCCAACTCCTCCTGAACCTAAAATTTCAGTTATCAAAGAAAAAAAGCAGCAAAAAAACTTGTGTGTGAATTTTTTTGTATTTTAGCAGCTTGAAAAGCCAGGCGGCAATGCGGTGATATTTTTGGAGAGGTGGCCGAGTGGTCGAAGGCGCACGCCTGGAAAGCGTGTATCCGTCACAAGCGGATCAAGGGTTCGAATCCCTTTCTCTCCGCTTCATCATTATAATAACAAAAAAGCGAAATTGCTAATTAATTACAATTAAACAAAAACCAACAAATCAGTTATGAAAAAATTATTCGTCTTTTTGACACTAGCGGGGTTGCTTACTTTTGGTGTAAACACCGCAGTACTTGCAGACACCCCGGTATTGGAGGCTGAAACAGAAGTTGCCGAAACTGACGTTGATCAGGAAGCAGAACCGGATCCCGCAGCAATGATGCAGCAGGACCTGGCGCCCGAAACTGAGGAGCAGTCGTTTCACTACATTCTAAAAGAGCAGTTTATTGAAGGTGGCCCTATGTTTATGAGTATCATTCTGTTGTGTTTGATTCTCGGGTTGGGCCTGTGTGTTGAGCGGATCATTTACCTGAACCTCTCTTCCACCAACACCAGCAAGCTGCTCAACAAGGTAGAAGACGCGCTGAAAACCGGTGGCGTTGATGCTGCAAAAGAAGTATGCCGCAACACCCGCGGACCTGTAGCAAGCATCTATTACCAAGGGCTTGATCGTTACAATGAAGGTATGGAAGTGGTCGAAAAGTCGATCGTTTCATATGGTAGCGTATTGATGGGACGTTTGGAGATGAACCTGACCTGGATTTCGCTGTTCATTGCAATTGCTCCGATGCTTGGGTTTATGGGTACGGTAATTGGTATGATCGGTGCATTTGATGCGATTGCCCGCGCGGGTGATATTTCTCCCACGATTGTTGCCGACGGTATCAAGGTCGCACTTCTTACCACTGTATTTGGTCTGATTGTTGCCGTTATCTTGCAGATCTTTTACAACTACATTGTTTCCAAGATTGACACGATGGTCAACACCATGGAAGATGCTACCATTTCTTTTATGGACATTCTGGTTAAATACAAAAAATAAAAACCTATTTCAATATGAACGAATCGATAATTAATATAGGAATGTTTGTCACCTATGGTCTGCTGGGCATAGCTGCACTTACAGCCGTTATCTTTCCGGTAATCCAGATGTTCTGGAACTTCCGGAAGGCCATTCCTGCTCTTATTGGAATAGGCATATTGGTTGTTATTGTGCTCTTCTCTTATGCGATCAGCACCAATGAGGTGTATGAGAATGCAGGTCCGAACGTTTCCCAATGGGTCGGTGGCGGCATCACCGCTACAATGATCCTTGTCGGGATGGGCGTTGTGGCTGCAGTCTTTACAGAGGTATATAAATTATTCAGATAAAATTTAAAAGGAGATCTTTCTATGGCTAGAATGAGTCCTGAGATCAATGCCGGTTCAATGGCCGATATTGCGTTTCTCCTGCTGATTTTCTTCCTGGTAACCACTACAATGGATGTGGATACCGGGATCAACAGGATGTTGCCGCCGCCCATTGACCCCAATGCACCGGAACCCCCACCTGTCCGCGAGCGAAATGTGTTCGTAGTCCTTGTGGATGCCCAAGACAGGCTGCTTGTTGAGGGCGAGCCGGGCCGCATTGATCGCTTGAGAGAGCAAGCAAAACATTTTTTGTTGAACCCCGATAACGACCCATCATTACCCGTTAAAGAAACTCTTGATATAGATTATATCGGCGAGTTTGATGTATCGAGGGGCGTTATCTCACTTCAGAACGACAGGGGTACTTCCTATGAGATGTATATCGCGGTTCAGAACGAACTTGCCGCCGCAGTGCGGGAATTACGCGATGAGGTCTCAAGGGAATTCTTCGGTCGGCGGTTTTCCGAGCTCACCGATGAAGACCTGGTGAATGCAGTGCGCCGAGCCGTGCCCATGGCCATTTCTGAAGCTGAACCTAAAGATATAGGAGGAAGGTAATATGGGAAGATTCAAAAAAGATACCGTAAAGAAAACCCCAAAGATTAATACAGCCTCACTGCCTGATATTATCTTTATGTTGCTTTTCTTCTTCATGGTGACAACCGTGATGCGTGAAACCACATTGTACGTACGTACACAACTGCCTTCCGCTACTGAGATCCAGCAACTGGAACGCAGATCGCTCGTGAGTTTCATTTATATCGGACCACCCATGCAATCGCAGGTGTTCGGAACGGAGCCAAGGATACAGCTTTATGATTCCTTTGCATCAGTTGATGACATTGCTGCTTTCGTTGAATCGGAAAGACAGGCCACGGCAGAAGCTGAAAGGCCACTGATGACCACCTCTTTAAAAGTGGACAGCGAAACACGTATGGGTATCGTAACTGACGTAAAACAGGAGTTGCGTATGGTAAACGCCCTCAGGGTGAACTACTCCACATTGCGTGGAGAAGTGGCCGGAATACGTTAACCAACTCCTGAACCCAAAAAAAAGGCTGTCAAATACCCGATAGCCTTTTTTTTTATTATTCATAGGACTGTCCTGCCTCAAAAACCCTCACCGGTTATCGAACCATTGATCCAAATCGCGGCGTTCTTTTTTGGTAGGACGGCCTGTGCCATGAGGGCGGAGGCCTGTTCGTTTTCGGATCACCTCCAGGGTTTTATAGTCTTCTTCGGGCGTAAGATCTTCAAGATACTGATCTACCAGTTTGGCACCCACCCGGTTGTTTAACAAGGCTTTTACCTTGATGATGCGATCTATCGGTCCCCAGTGCAGAGAAATAACCATTCCCGGATGCACCTCGCGGGAAGGCTTGGCAACTTGTCCATCCACCTTAACCCTGCCGGCACGACAGGCCTGTGCGGCCTGACTCCGGGTTTTGTAAACCCTTACAGCCCATAGCCATTTATCAATTCGTGGTAACGATTCCTGACCCATCGGCAAACCTTATTTTTTTCTGCAATAAACTTTGATGGGAACGCCTGAAAAATCCCAGTTTAACCGGATCTGATTCTCCAGAAAACGCATGTAAGGCTCCTTTACATATTGTGGCAGGTTGCAAAAGAAAGCAAAAGCGGGATAATGCGTAGGCAGCTGGGTAATGTATTTGATTTTAATGTATTTCCCTTTTGTGGCCGGGGGTGGATTCTTCGCAATTACAGGAAGCATCACATCATTAAGCTTTGCTGTGGGAATTTTTTTTCTTCTGTTGTGAAATACGGTAACAGCAGTTTCAATCGCTTTAAATATCCTTTGCTTTTGCGGAACTGAGGTGAAGATTACCGGTACGTCGGAAAAAGGGGCAATGCGCTCCCTGATCTGCTCTTCATAACGTCTGGATGCGTTGTGATCCTTGTCTTTCAGAAGGTCCCATTTGTTTACCAGGATCAAGACCCCTTTGTTGTTTCTGGCAGCAAGTGTAAAGATGTTGAGGTCTTGCGACTCAAAGAGCGTGGTTGCATCCACAAGCAAAATGCATACATCTGCCAGTTCAATGGCGCGAACGGAACGCATTACAGAATAGAACTCAATATTCTCCTGCACCTTCCCCTTTTTTCTTAGTCCGGCCGTGTCGACCAGGTAAAAATCAAGTCCAAACTGATTGTATCGTGTGTAGATGGAATCCCTCGTAGTGCCTGGAATATCGGTTACGATATTTCGTTCTTTTCCGAGTAAAGCATTTACCAGACTCGATTTCCCAACATTGGGTCTGCCCACAACGGCAAATCTCGGAATATCGGGCTCGGTTTCCTCCTCTTCCTTATTCTGGAATTTTGCAACCGCAGCGTCCAGCAGATCTCCTGTACCGCTCCCGCTTATGGATGACACAGGAAATACCTGTTCAACGCCCAGGGCATAAAAAACGGAAGAATCATTGAGCAAACGGTGGTTATCCGCTTTATTGGCAACCAACAGATAGGGCTTTCCCTTGCGCCGCAACAGGTCAGCCATCACCTCGTCCATCGGAGTGATCCCTTCCACTGCATCAACCATAAACAGGATGACGTCGGCTTCTTCGAGTGCTATTTCAACCTGTTCGCGTATCTGGAGTTCAAAGACATCATCAGAGTCCGTCATATAGCCTCCCGTGTCAATCACGGAAAAGGCAATACCGTTCCAGTCTGACTTGCCGTAGTGACGGTCACGCGTAACACCGGCGGTGGGATCCACGATTGCCATCCGGCGTTTTGTTAACCTGTTGAACAGTGTGGATTTGCCGACGTTCGGACGACCTACCAGTGCTAATATATTTGACATAAAAATAGTTTTCTAATTATAATCACTCCGGTTTAACAACGTTAGCCGGTACTCCTGATTGCCTCAACGGGGTCAAGGCGTGCAGCACTCCAGGCCGGAATAAATCCTGACACCAGGCCGATAATAGCGGAAACGTTGATACCAAGCAGAATATTTGATGTGCTCAGCAAGAAATCTATTTCAAACACCCTTGCCACAATGGTTGTTCCTGTAAAAACCAGCAGCAAGCCAACAATCCCTCCCATCAGGCTCAGCATAATGGATTCAAACAGAAACTGCCATAGGATGAAATAGTTCTTGGCACCAAGTGCCTTCTGTATACCGATAATGCTGGTGCGCTCCCTTACCGAAACGAACATAATATTGGCGATCCCGAAACCGCCCACCAGAATGGAAAAGCCTCCGATGATCCAACCCGCCATTTTAATAATGGCAAACAGCCCGTCAAACCCTTCCGACAGCAGACTGGTTTCATTGAGAGCAAAATTGTTGTCGGCCATAGGTGGCAGGCGCCTTACAGCCCGCATCACGCCGGTAAGTTCATCAATCAATTGCTGGTTGCTGATGCCAGGCTTTCCCTTAGCCATAATGAAAGGATTGAACCGTTCCTGGTTCACATCAATGAACTGGTTAAGATAGCTGAGGGGCATTACCAGGACATCGTCGTGGCTGTCGCCAAAACCACCCATCCCTTCTTTTTCGAAAATTCCTATCACAATCGCATTCTGTCCAAATATCTTCACATTTCTTCCGATCGGGTCAACGTTAGGGAACAAATTCTCTGCAAGATCGAAACCCAGCACCACGACATTTCTTCCGGTTGCTGACTCTAAAGCAGAAAAAAAGCGACCCCCTTCCATATCAAAGTTTCTCACCTGGTCATAATCTTCAGTAACCCCCATAATGGTAACATTCTCGATGCTGGTATTGAGATATTCCACCCGACGCGAAAGGGATGCAACAAATGCCGCGGCGTCCACACTAACAGTCCGGCGCTGTACCTCTTCAAGTTCGCGGATATGCGGCACAGGCCTGCCCATATAATCCCACCAGCGATATTGTCCGTCAAAACCGCCCCATGGCCACTTCTGAACATAAACAACCTGGTCTCCCAGGGCTGTTATGCTGTTACGAATCTGCCGCTCCAGAGAATCAACAATAGAAAAAACAGAGATGATGGCAAATATCCCGATTGTAATACCCAATAAAGTCAATACCGTACGTAATTTATTAGCAATTACAGAGTTTATTGCAAACCATACGCTTTCCCGAAGCAGTTTTACGATCAATATCACGGATGTCATCTCTTTTCAGTATGTTTAATGAACAGCATCAACACGTTAACCTTGTCATCGCAATTCAGTTTACCATTACCTGACTATTAATCTGCTAAATTAATCAAATAAGTTTTAGCGCACACTCAGAAAAAAGGTCTGTCTCCAATTTTAATATGCAAATCAAACTTATGAAAAAAAATCCTGTACTTTTGCTCCTCAATAATATTCCGACAAATGAGCCAAGATCAGAAACCGCGACTCATACACTGGATGGCCATGCTGCTGCTGGTGATCGTTTGGGGCAGTTCCTTTATCCTGATCAAGCGCGGTCTGGTAAGCTTTTCCAGCACCGAGACAGGTGCCTTACGGATCGCCATTTCATTCCTTGTTCTGTCGCCAATGGCATGGAAGCATATCCGGAAGGTGCCTCGCAATAAGCTGATCTACTTTTTGCTTGCCGGAGTGATCGGCAATGGTTTGCCTCCTTTTCTGTTTGCAAAGGCACAAACGGTAATTGACAGTTTTATGGCCGGTGTCCTGAATTCACTTACACCACTTTTTACGCTGTTGGTCGGTGTGCTGTTTTTCGGCACAAAGACACGCTGGATCAATGTTCTGGGTGTTTTTATTGGTTTAAGTGGTGCAATCGGATTGCTTGCCGCTGCAAATGGTGCCCAGATGAATAATATCTGGTACGGACTGTTCGCCATTGCTGCGGCTCTCTGCTATGCCATCAATATGAACCTGATAAAAAATTTTTTGTCACAATTTGGGGCCCTGACCATCACCAGTGTTGTATTTACGTTTATTGGAATTCCATCGTTGATATACCTTTTCGCCGGATCAGACTTTCTTGTCATAGTAAAAACAGATCCCGAAGCGTGGAAAAACCTTGGATACATTGCCATTCTGGCCATATTGGGAACAGCTGTTGCTATGATCATTCATAACTGGCTGATCAAACAAACTTCTGCATTGTTTACATCTACTGTAACTTATATGATGCCTGCCGTTTCAATTATGTGGGGTGTTGCCGACAACGAAAACTTCCTGTTCATCTATATCTTGTGGATCTGTCTCACCCTCATCGGCGTCTATCTGGCAAATAAAAAACGGTAACCGGGAGCTGAGGGACTTGAGGGCCTTGAGCGATAATGATCAGCGAACAGATCCATTATTTATGTTTTGTGTGAATTTGTGGATAATAACAAACTATGAGATGATCTTCCATCCTTGTTCCAAATCTTTTTCTTCAATTTCTTGCACCTTCATTAATTTTATTTATCTTTGCACCCCAATTAATGAGTAAGATATTTAATACCAGACAGAAATGTACGCAATCGTTGAAATAGCCGGTCATCAATACAAGATTGAAAAAGACCAGAAATTATTTGTGAACAGGATGGAAAATGAAGCGGGTAGTGAACTGGAGTTTGATCAGGTGTTCCTGCTTGCCGATGGAGAAGAGATCAAGGTGGGTGCACCGGTCGTGGAAGGCGTGAAAGTAAAAGCCAAGGTGCTGGAACACGTTAAAGCCGACAAAATTATTGTTTTCAAAAAGAAAAGAAGAAAAGGCTATCAAAAACTTAACGGCCACCGTCAGCCTATGACCCAAATCCAAATTGAAGAAATCACTGCATAAACGAATTTTTAACAGCAAAAAATAAACGATCATGGCACATAAGAAAGGAGTTGGTAGTTCACGTAACGGACGCGAGTCGCATAGCAAACGACTTGGTGTAAAAATATTCGGCGGCTCGACAGCCATTGCCGGAAATATTATCGTCAGACAACGTGGCACACAACATTATCCGGGAGTAAATGTAGGAATGGGGAAAGATCATACCCTTTTTGCCCTGTGCGACGGCGAAGTCGTATTCAGAAAAAGGTTTGGAAATAAATCATATGTCTCCATTGAGCCCCTCGTTGAAGAAACATCAAAAACAGAGGCACAACCGGAACAACCCCAAAAAGCTGCACCAACGGCCAAAGCACCAGAAAAAGCAGTTGAAAAAACTGAAGAAGTTGCCGACGTGAAAACAGAAGCATCCGATTCAACCGAAGCTCCAGCTGAAGCATAGTTGCAGGTAATATACGGCATGTGTCATTATCTTATAATCCTGCCTCAGGCAGGATTTTTTGTTTCATTCTTATTATTTTTGATGTCTGTTTTTTTTGATAAACCCGAATTGATAATATGATTGACATACAACAAATACGCGATCACAGCGATGAAGTGATCCTACGCCTTAAGGTTAGAAATATGGATGCCGGTGACCTTGTTAACGGCCTGAAAGAAGTGGACCAAAGCAAACGGCAGCTTCAAAAACAGCTTGACGACACCCTGGCTGAAATAAATGCGCTTGCCAAAGAGATTGGGGTGCTTTTCAAAACCGGAAAGGGGGCAGAAGCTGAACCGCTTAAGGAGAAATCAGCAGCTCTTAAAAAACAGGCGAAAGACTTGCAGGAGCAACTCGATGAAGCCAACGCCAAATTTCAGGAACTGATTGTTCGCTTACCAAACCTGCCACACCCTTCTGTACCTGCCGGCAAATCAGATGCTGACAATTTAGTGATCCAGAAAACAGGCAAGGTGATACCAGCGGCCCCGGATGCACTTCCCCATTGGGACCTCGCGAAAAAGTATGACATTATCGACTTTGAACGGGGAACAAAAATTACTGGTGCCGGCTTTCCTGTCTATAAAGGATTGGGCGCCAGACTGCAACGTGCACTGATCACCTTTTTCCTGGATGAAGCCCTGATCGCCGGATATACCGAATACCAGCCACCACTGCTAGTGAATGAAGACAGTGCCTTTGGCACGGGTCAGCTTCCCGACAAGGATGGCCAGATGTATCATGTACCATCTGACAACCTTTACCTGATACCCACTTCGGAAGTTCCTGTAACAAATCTGTTTCGTGATACCATTCTGCAGGAAGATGAATTGCCGGTAAAATGCACGGCCTATTCTGTCTGTTTTCGCCGTGAAGCAGGTTCTTACGGCAAAGATGTGCGGGGCCTGAACCGTTTGCACCAGTTTGACAAGGTGGAAATTGTTCAAATTACCAGGCCGGAAAACAGCTACAAGGCACTGGATGAGATGGTGACACACGTTTCCGGTGTATTAAAAAAGCTGGAGCTTCCTTTCAGAACCACGCGCCTGTGTGGCGGCGACCTCGGCTTTGCTGCAGCACTCACTTATGACATGGAGGTTTGGTCGGCAGCCCAGGGCCGGTGGCTTGAAGTCAGCTCTGTTTCAAACTTTGAGTCCTATCAGTCAAACCGCCTGAAGCTACGATATAAAACTGCCGATGGCAAAAACCGTCTGGCCCATACACTCAACGGCAGTGCCCTGGCCCTGCCACGTATCATGGCTGCACTGCTTGAGAACAACCAAAGCGAAGAGGGAATTCTGATCCCCAAAGCTTTACAGGCGTATACAGGTTTTCGCTACATTCAGTAAAGCTGTACATCACCGGACAGGGCAACCTGGCTTTCGATCCTGCGAGTAAAACAAAATGCAAGCATTATACGTTCTTCAAACAATGAAAAGAAAGGGCTTACATCATCTTTTACGTTTAAGGAAACTGTTTGCCGGTATCCTGCTTTCAGCAGCCATGCTGTCAGTCACGATGGCCGGCAATACGGACGAAATGCTCGCGAACCAGTATTTCCGTAATGGACAATACGAACAGGCGCTGGCCTTATATGAAGAGATCTTCCAGGATAATCAATCACCGGTAATTTACAACAACTATCTCGAGAGTTTGCTTCGCACGGAATCCTTCAGGCGTGCAGAGCGTCTGGTGAATCAACAGATAGAGGCGCATCCGCGGGAAATTCGCTTTCAGGTTGATCTGGGATATGTTCATGGCAGAGCAGGCAATTCACGTCGTGAACGCCGGCAAATGGATGCCCTGATCAACGATCTGGAAGCCAACCGGCAACAGGTCATTGACCTTGCCCTTGCGTATGAAACACGTGGCTATACCGACAGGGCACTTGAAACCTATCTTCGTGGCAGGGAGTTGCTTGGAGATAGGTATCCCTTGCATCTGCGCATTGCCGAAATTCACGAAAGGCAAGGCAACTATGAAGCGATGATGCGCGAATACCTGGATTATATGAATGACCGGCCCGATGAAGTGGCACGCATCAGAGGGATGCTGCAAGACGCCCTGGCCAATGACCCCGGTTACGATCGCAATGAGGCGTTGCGCCGGCTGTTGCTCATGCGTACTCAGAACAATCCTGATAACGTAATGTATGCTGAAATGCTGCTTTGGTTGTCAATTCAGCAGCAGGATTTCCGTATTGCCTTCATGCAGGCCAGGGCACTGGACCGTCGCTTCCGTCAGGAAGGGAAACAGGTTCTTGAAGTGGCTGAGCTGAGTGCGCGCAACAGGAACTACAGTATTGCAGCAGATGCCTATCAGTACATCCTGGATATGGGTAGCGACAATCGCCATTATATGAATGCACTGGTAGGCTATTTGAATGTACGGTTTCTCTCCGTTACGGAAGATTATGCTTATGAAATGGATGACCTGCTGGCTATCGAACAGGAATATTTTCAGGCGATTGATGAGATTGGCATCCGGGCCAATACCGTGCAGTTGGTGAGAAATTTGGCCAATCTTCAGGCTTTCTATCTTGGTAAAACGGATGAAGCCACAGAACTGCTCCAGGATATCATCGATATGCGCGGTTTGTCCAATCGGGTAAAAGGTGCCTGTATGGTTGAACTGGCTGACATCCTCTTGTATACCGGAGAAGTTTGGGATGCCACCCTGCTCTATGCCCAGGTTGACCGCATGTTTCGGGATGACCCGCTGGCCCACGAAGCGAAATACAAAAACGCCAGACTGTCTTATTTTATTGGCGAATTTGACTGGGCAAAGGCACAACTCGATATCCTGAAAGCCGGCACATCGCGCCTGATCGCTAACGATGCAATGCGCTTGTCGTTGCGAATACAGGATAACATCGGACAGGACGATAATACAGAACCGCTGAAGATTTTTGCCCGTGCCGAACAACACGTTTTTATGAACCGGTTTGATGATGCTGTGGCAACACTGGACTCGCTGGTGCAACGTTTTCCGGGGCATTCAATCCAGGACGATGTCCTCTTTGTCAATGCAGAAATTATGATTCAGACAAATAACTTCATTGGAGCAGACAGCTTACTGGCCCGGCTCGTGGAAGCTTATCCCGGGGGAGTCCTGGCAGATGAAGCGCTTTTCATAAGGGCCGAACTGCAACAGAACCATTTCAAGCAAAATGACAAGGCAATGGCCCTCTATCAGGACCTGATGCTCAATTATCCGGGCAGCGTCCACGTTATTACCGCTCGCAACCGTTTCCGGACCCTGCGGGGAGATGTGATCAATTAAGAAATTAATCGTGGCAAATTACATACAGGCAAAAAAATCGTTGGGACAGCATTTTCTTGCTGACCCGAATATTGCATCAAAGATTGCCCATAGCCTGACAGCCGGAGCCGAATTCAAATACGTTCTGGAAATCGGTCCCGGCACCGGTATGCTGACCCGGTTTCTGCTGGAGCAACCGGAAATAAACTGGTATGGCATAGAGCTGGATCGTGATTCCGTAGCGTATTTGCAAGAAACTTACCCGGAGACAAAGGATCGCATCATTCTCGGTGATTTCCTGAAATTTGATCCTGAAACCTGCTTCGGAACATCGCCATATGCAGTAATCGGGAATTTTCCTTATAACATATCAAGCCAGATCCTGTTTCGGGTATTGAGCAGACGCCAGCAGGTGCCTGAGGTTGTGGGAATGTTTCAGAAGGAAGTGGCCCGACGGATTGCCGCGCCTCCCGGCAACAAGGAATACGGCATCCTCAGCGTTTTGATGCAGGCTTTTTATGACGTAAAGTTGCTATTTGATGTAGAACCGCATGTTTTTATCCCACCCCCGAAGGTCAAGTCATCCGTCATCCGTTGTTTGCGCAAGGCTGATATATCTTTGGAGTGCGATGAAAAAATGTTTTTCACTGTAGTGAAAACCGCGTTCAACCAGAGGCGAAAAACATTGCGCAACTCTCTGAAGGGGATGAACGTAGACTGGCAGGGATTGCCGGGACATCTTGCAGGTGAACGCCCTGAACAACTGGACGTGCCTGCGTTCGTGGAGATCACCCGCCATTCGGGTTTGTAATGATGCCCAGGTACCCGCATACAGACAGCATTACTATTTCCTGGTCTGTGTATCATTTTAAATAGAAAAAGTTCGTGTATATTTGTTGTGGAACGAAATTTTGTGTATATGACCACCAAAAAGTTCAATAAGTTTGAGTATGCTGCACTTGCTGACCCGGGTAAGGCAGGTATCGCGGGTGTCCATTATCAGGATGTTTTTGAAACTCCCCTGGGTCACGCTTTCGTGCTTGTTGCAGATCATCACGCGGAAGATGGCAGTTCAGAGCTTTGTGAGATCGCCCTGGAACGCATTCGTTATTATATGAACCACGACGCCGAAGAGATCAGGGAGGAAATCACTACAAATGCACTGATCTATACCAGCGGTTATATTTATCAACATTACAACAAAGATGCGCCAAAGCCCGGAAAAGGCCTGAGTTGCCTTTGTGTTTTATATGGAGATGACCAAATCCATTATTCATGGGTTGGTGATGTGGGCTTGTATCTTTTTACCGGCAAACGGATGCACTGGTTGTCGTGGATGGATCAGAGAAACTCCGGTAGCACTGCCGGCAACAGTGAAGAAGCGCAGAAACAGGTTTTGCTAGGACAACAGACGATCATTGAGCCCGCATCCAATTGTGATGCACCGCTAAAACCGGTAAATGGCGATAAACTAATTCTCGTATCAGGTACCGTTGGCAAATGCATCCATACAAAAGAGACAAAAAGGATACTGAAGGATTCGATGCCTCTGCAGACCAAGGTTAACAGGATTTTGCGCCATGCTGACCACGATCGGGCACAGCAATCGGGTGCACTGATCATATTGCGGTTTCACGCGATAAGCAATAAAGAACGGATCATTTCCGCGGATGCAAAGATGCAAACTTCCGTGCAACCTGAAAAAAAAGATGATATGGCAGGAAAGAAAACGAAAACAGCTCAGAAGAAAATGCCCGTAAGTATGTTGGGTCTGATATTATGGATATTGGGCTTTCTTGCCATAACCTATTTTGTATATGATCTTTTTATCTATGATCCGCATCCACCTGTAAGCATTGAAGTTCCGCAACCCGAAGCGGGACCGGATGAAACCATCAACATACCTGAAGAAGTTGCTGAAGAGGTCGCCGATGCAGATTTGCCGGCTGCCCTTCCGGATGACATAACCTATACGGTCAGGAGCGGTGATACCTGGGGAAGGGTATATTCTCAGTTTATGGTTTGCTCCTGGTTTGTTATCAATCACCCGCCCAACACCGGACGTTTCGGAAGTCAAGGTAGCCTGATTGCCGGCCAAAGATTGCAGATTCCCGTTCGTTACTCAGGAGATGCGCAACTGAATCCCAATTATTATAATGAGTTTACGGCAGATAAGGTGGGTGACGGATGCCGGAATGTCGACCGCAATTTTTTGGAGGCTTTTGAAGATCGCCTGGGGCAGTGATCGGACAGCAGTGGCGTAAGGAGGTTGAATCTTTATTCCGATCTGACAACCATCTGCAGGGTGGTGCGACTTTTTTGTTCCAAAACCACTTCCCGGCCCTTTAGCAGGTCTTCAATACCTGCTTGTTCATAATGCCTTACTGTGATCAGTTCCATGTCAGTATTATGCTTGACGTTGAAGTTTTTTTTCAGGTCGCGCAGCAGCGCAGGCGTTTTGACCCGGTCCATGTCAAAACAAACTGAAAAGCTGAGTGCAGAATTTTGCATCAGGTTGATCTTTACATTGTGTTTCGCAAAGTCCGCGAAAATGCGCGCCATGTTTTGTTCTGCAATAAAACTGAAATCTTTCGGAAATATGGAAGCCAGCACCTGTTTAAACTTAAAAATATAAGAGGGCATATGCTTATCCATCGCCCCAATATCATTGATCAACGATCCCGGCTTGTCCGGACTGAAAAACGATTTGACCTTCAGCGGAATGTTTTTGCTGAGCAGCGGTTTTAGTGTTTTGGGATGAATAACGGTAGCCCCATAATAGGCAAGCTCGATTGCTTCCTGATATGAAATATTCTCGAGCAACAATGTATTGTCAAATATTTTTGGATCTGCATTCAGCAGTCCGGGAACATCCTTCCAGATAACAACCTCCCTTGCCTGAAGAACATAAGCGATAATGGCTGCTGTAAAGTCAGACCCCTCTCTTCCCAGCGTTGTTGTGAAACCTTGCGGTGTGCCACCGAGAAAGCCCTGGGTAATCACCAGAGGTGGGTGCTCAGTATCTTGCTTTTGCTGCAAGTAAGGAATCAGTTGCTCCTGTATGGCACGTGCGGAGAGGATCCAGTCAACCCGGGCATCACGAAAATGCGCATCGGTGATGACCAGTTTCCGGGCAGGAAAAAGCCGGTTTACAAGTCCGCTTTTCTGCAGGTAAGCACTCACGATTTGGGTTGAAACGATCTCGCCGGTAGATACGATCCGATCGTATTCGTAATTGTAATTCTGACCCGGAGACTCGCTGATGTAATAGTAGAGTTGATAAAATGACTGCTCAAGAACATTGTAAATGGGATCTGTCTGTTCTTCAAACAAGCTTTTTGCAATTTCTATATGCGTTGATTTGACCCGCTCAAACAATTGGAGCATTTCATCGCGCCGTCCTTCCATAAAATGGCTGCAAAGCTGCTCCAGTGCATTCGTTGTTTTTCCCATTGCTGAAACAACCAGTACCAGAGGCGTGTTCCCGTGATGCTCCCTGATAATTCGGGCAACATTTTTAACCGAAGCAGCATCTTTAACAGAAGCACCACCGAACTTGAATACATGCATAATAAAAGTTTTGCAGGATATTTGATGCAAAAGTACATCAAATTTTTTCATTCAAAAAAAACCATCGAAGAGTGATGCATTTATGAAGGAAGGGCACACAAAAGAGACGCAGCGATCCGAGCGGATGCTGCGTCAAAAAAGGGAAATATATAATAGTGTTGATTTGCTTTACGACAGGTTTATTGTTGTTCCTTAAGGGCTTCCATTAATTTTTTACGGGTAAAGAAAATCCTGCTCTTAACTGTACCGATAGACAAATTTAGTCTATCTGCGATCTCTTTGTATTTGAATCCCTGGTTGTACATTTCAAAAGGCTTTCTCTGTTCGGGTGTAATTCCGGAGATCACTTTCTGTATCTCTTTGACCGAGTAGTCAGAATCAGGTAATCCAAGACTGCTTTCCTTAGTCAGATTCAGGAAGTACAGGTCATCGGTTTTATCAACAATGGTGTTGTTTCGCACATTTTGCCTGTAATTATTAATGAATGTATTTTTCATAATGGTGAATGTCCACGCCTTCAGGTTTGTGTTGTCTGCAAACTTGTCTCTGTTGGTAAGTGCCTTCAGAAATGTTTCCTGCACCAGGTCCTGGGCATCTTCATAGTTTGATGTAAGGGTATATGCAAAATACTTCAGGTTGTTTTGCAATCCCATAAGCTTATAATTAAATTCCAGTGCTGTCATGAGTCAATGGGTTTTTATGGTTGTTTAATAAAACTATAACAAATTTAAACAAAAAAAACCTTGATCCAAATATTTTTTATTTTTTTAACAATATTTATTTATCTTTTACACCGATTTGTGACGTATATATGTCTGTTTGCAGAACAAAAATACGCAATAAAATGCATAATTACCCCATTGGGCTATTTAATATTTGTTAAATATTTTTTTGATTTATGGCGTAAAAGGTAAACGGACGTTGGAGGTTGGGATTACTCCACCAGCAGGCACAGGGCTTGACCTGTCACACACAGCGCTTGAGCTGTCAAACCTAAATATGCTGAATCGTTGATTTGTTCATTGGATGATTTGTTTAATCGTTGATTGGATTAATTGTTAGCAGTATAAACGCGCCCTGTGGCGCGTTTGTGCTTTCTACCAGTTCGGCCTGTAGAGACGCGCCCCCGGCGCGTCTCAGCCCCAGAGGTGTCTCAGTCCCAAGTATGACTCTGCTTTCCTGCACGGTTAGCACGTATTTCAAATGCGCGCCAACTGGGCGGTGCATCGAAATATTTCTGAATCTGTTTCCGCCTACGATGGATCTGCGTTCAAAATCAAGGCATCTTCAATAGCAGGGGCATTGGCAAGAAGGCCGCGAGCACAGAACTGGGAGCTGGGAGCCGAGAGCTGGGAGCTGGGTGAAAAGTGAAAAGTAATAAAAGCTCGAAGCTCGAAGATGTGCAGATTAGCAGATGTGCAGATTAGCAGATGTGCAGATTAGCAGATGTGCAAATTAGCAGATGTGCAGATTAGCAGATGTGTAGATTGTATAGGCCGGACTTGGCCGGCCTGCATGTTTTTCACCCGTGATAAGTCGTAGGGACAGCGCTTGAGCTGTCCAAAATGTAAAGTAAGAAGCTAACTAAAAACATAGTTATTAACCCCGAAAAGTGTAAACAAAATTCAGGACGGGTCAAAATGACAGCGCGGCATAATGACGCGAAGCCATCTAAACAATAAACCCTCAACCCTAGACGAATATACCAATCATCAATTCAACCAATAAAACTTCTTCTTAATCCTGGCCTCAACTTTAGTATTTAATCGGATCAAAACCTTTGCCATAAACACCCATCACATTAGCGACGGAAATGAAGGCTTCCGGGTCAATTTCCTTAATACTTCTGAACACGACAGAGGTTTCATGTCGTCGCACAACGACCATCAACACGGCACTTTTTTCCTTACTATACCATCCCTGACCGTTTAACAGTGTAACACCCCTGCCAATATCGTTAGCTATATGTTCGGCAATTTCTTCATATTTGGGTGAGAAGATAAACAATTGCACGCTACGTCTGTGACCCATCAGCAGCATATCTATTGAGTAAGAAGCAACAGCCATGGTTACATAACCATAAACCATCACTTCAAGCGATTGAAAGAGAAAGTATGATGAAGATATGATTACCAGATCAAAGTAGAGAATGATTCGTCCGTGACTGATATTTCTGTATTTATTAATGATCATAGCGATGATATCGGTGCCGCCGGTGCTGCCTCCTTGTGTAAAGACAAGTCCAACAGATGCACCGCCCATAATACCTCCAATAATGGCAGACATAAACCTGTCATCAACAATTGGTTCAGTAATGAGAGGTTGCAGTATAGCAAAGAAAAGGGAAAGGACTCCGGCGCTGTATATGGTTTTAATGCCAAACCCAAACCCTAATGATCTAACGCCAAACATTATCAAAACCAGGTTTACAAGAAAAAAAGTGATCGCTACCGGAATTCCTGTAGCATAATACAACAATGCTGATGCACCTGTTACACCTCCTCCAACAATTTCTGAAGGAAGCAAGAATGCAGTCCAGGCCAGGGCATTTACAAACAGCGCAAATGTAATGATACTGTAGCTTTGCAAGCCAATCCAAAAAGGATGTTTATTTATTCTTTTTGCCATGATTTGAATGATTGAATATTAAAGATCAAAATTAGTGTTTTCAATGATAACCGGGAGATTAAGATTAAGATTGAGGTTGAGGTTGAGGTTGAGGTTGAGATTAAGATTAAGATTGAGATTGAGGTTGAGGTTGAGGTTGAGATTGGTTTAATCGTTTATTCGTTGAATCGTTGATTTGTTCATTGGATGATTTGTTTAATCATTTATTTGTAGGGGCGAAAAATTTTTCGCCCCTACCG
>SKSI01000055.1 GCA_007123065.1 Bacteroidales bacterium | reverse complement strand
GTGGTGGACGCGAACATGCGATGGCATGGAAAATTTCACAAAGCCCCCATTGTTCTAAGCTATTTATCGCACCCGGGAATGCCGGAACGGCTCTTTGCGGCTCCAACGAAGATCTGGATATTCTGGACGCTTCCAAAGTAGGGGCATTTGCCCTGAAAGAAAAAATCGATCTGCTGGTTGTGGGTCCGGAAGCACCCCTGGTGCATGGAATTGCCGATCATTTCAGGAATGATGACACACTCAGCCACATTCTTGTGATGGGTCCGGAAACAGCGGGTGCGCGACTTGAAGGCAGCAAGGCATTTGCCAAAACATTTATGAAAAGACACGGGATCCCTACGGCTGCTTACCAATCATTTAACAGCACACAGGCAGAGGAGGCCCTCGCCTTTATTGAAAACGGCCGGTCTCCTTATGTAATTAAGGCCGATGGCCTGGCTGCAGGCAAAGGGGTGGTGATCACCCAAAGCAAAAAGGAAGCAAAGTCTGTTTTAGACGATATGCTGAAAGGCAGACTTTTTGGAGAAGCCTCCAGCACGGTTGTCGTTGAAGAGTTTCTCGAAGGCGAAGAACTGTCGGTTTTTGTTGCCACCGATGGCAATTCTTACTGTATCCTGCCCTCCGCACAGGACTATAAGCGTGTTGGTGATAATGATACAGGTCCGAATACCGGCGGTATGGGCGCTGTAAGTCCGGTCCCTTTGCTTGACAAAGCGCTTATGAAGCGGATCGAGGAACGGGTGATCGTTCCAACCGTCAACGGATTGAAAACAGAAGGAATCCCTTACTGCGGTTTTATCTTTTTTGGACTGATGGTCGTAAAAGGAAACCCATACGTGATAGAATACAATGTTCGGCTCGGCGACCCTGAAACGGAGGCGATCATCCCAAGGTTGCGTTCCGATCTGGTCGAACTGATGGTGGATTGTTGTAAGGGCAACCTGGCATCCTACTCAATTGAAGTGGCACCGCAAACTGCAGTTACCGTTATGCTGTGCAGCGGTGGTTATCCGGGGACCTATGAAAAAGGATACCCGATTCATACACCGGAGGCCTCTGAAAAAACACACATTTTCCTCGCGGGAGCAAGGCAGTCCGGAGACCGATTGCTGACGAACGGCGGAAGGGTGATGGCCATTACCGCATTGGCCGATAGTGTAAAAAATGCAAGGCTCGCCGCCTATCAGCTTGCACAGAAGGTGGATTTTCGTGATATGTATTTCCGGAAAGATATTGCAAAGAATGTTTAAACTAACTCAATCCGAAACCTATGCTGGTTCGCCTGTTTAAAAAAGCATCGTGGTACGCACCGCTTCTCCTGATCCTACTGGCAGCACCGCTGTGGCTTGGCAGGTTTCTTGATACGGCACAGGCTGTACCCGATATCACTGCCTGCAGTGCGCCGCTTTTTGTATTGCTGGGAAACTTCTGGAAATACCACCCACTGGTTGGAGCAATCTTTGCCATGACCCTGCTAATCATCCAGGCGTTTTCCATTAATTATGTGGCCACATCCAATGCGTTTACGGATCGCTATTCTGCCCTGCCCGGTTTGATCTATCTGCTTCTGATGAGCAGCTCACCGGAAATGATCAGCCTGAACCCCATCCTTCTGGCAAACCTCTTCCTGATACCGGCGATGAACAAGCTGATAGATGTGCATAAGGAACAGCAGATCGCAAAAGAGTTGTTTAATTCCGGCTTTCTAATCGGCCTGGCATCTTTGTTCTACTATCCGGCACTGGTGATCTTCCTGGCTCTGATCGCCTCGGTTTTTATATATTACATTGTAAACTTCAGAAGACTCATTGCCGCTATACTGGGCCTGATCACACCTTTCGCCTTTACCCTGACCTATTATTTTCTAATTGGTGAATTGCTTTCCTGGTATGACGAATTTGCAATCATCATCAAACCACTCTTGATTTTTGAGCTGGAAACAACGTTGTATCAGAAAATTTTCATCGGAGGACTGGCATTGTTCTCCCTGCTGGCCTTTTCACACCTCCAGCTGGTTTATAAAGCTGCCAAGCCGATCCGAACCAGGAAACGCATTACCCTGTTGTTTTTGTTTTTCCTGATCTCGGTTTCTTCATACATTTTAGCGGTTGGTTTTGCACACCTTCATTATGGTCTGTTGAATATATCTTTAAGTATTGCCCTTGCTGTATACTTTTTTGATATGCGCTACCGGAAACTGACCGAGATTCTTTTTGCAGTTTTACTGATTCTTGTTTTGGTCGGACGGTTTGCCGGAAATTTATTAAATGGTTAATTGTCAATTATTAAGAGATATTTAACAACAAATAAACGATATTAAATAATTAAGTCTGAAAACAACCAAATTGTGTACATTTGCAGGGGTGTGATCCCGATTTTCTACATGATTTTTTGATGATAAAATGAAACTATATGAAATTTGGCGTTGTTGTTTTTCCCGGGTCGAACTGTGATCACGACATGATCTATGTGCTGAAAAAGAAACTCGGACAGGAAGTGGTAGCTTTGTGGCACAAGGATAAAGACCTGCAGGGTGTTGACTTCATCATTCTTCCCGGGGGATTTTCCTATGGCGACTACTTGCGGTCCGGTGCCATCGCTCGCTTCTCGCCCATTATGGAAGCGGTGATCCGTTTTGCCAACGATGGCGGATACGTGCTGGGCATCTGCAACGGTTTTCAAATCCTCTGCGAAGCGCATCTGCTGCCCGGTGCCCTGCTGCACAACACCACGCACAGATTCATCTGTCGCAACGCCTGGATCCGCAGCGAAACAACAAACAACATCCTGACAGCAGCTACTGTTCCCGGTAAAGCCCTGAAAATACCCATTGCTCACGGCGAAGGCCGCTTCTATGCTGCCGAAGACACCATTCAGTCGCTGACCGATAACAACCAGATTCTTTTTAAATATTGCGATGCGAACGGCATGATCAATCCGGAAGCGAATCCCAACGGATCAACCGCGAATATCGCCGGCATCTGCAACCAAAACCGAAATGTTTTTGGAATGATGCCGCACCCGGAGAGGGCTTGCGATCCTGAACTGGGCAACGAAGATGGCAAACTGATCTTCGATGGCATCCTGAGATCATTATGCGTCAATACCTAAAAAAACAATACAGCAGCCATTATCCCGAAGCAGGCTGTGATGAGGCCGGTCGCGGCTGTCTCGCAGGACCTGTTTTTGCAGCAGCCGTTATTCTACCCAAAAATCCCGGAATAGAGCTTGTTCAAGTGCTGAATGACTCCAAGAAACTTTCCGTCGCAAAACGTAAGTTGTGCCGCAGCCTGATTGAGGAGCAAGCCCTTGCCTGGGCCGTGGCCGCCATCGACGCAAAAACAATCGACGAGATCAATATTCTGAATGCCAGCATCCTCGCCATGCATAAAGCACTGGAAATGTTTAAGATGCAACCTTCAATGATCCTGGTGGACGGCAACCGTTTCAAACCCTACCAGACCATACCCCACACCTGTATCATCAGGGGCGATGCATCCTATCTGTCTATCGCGGCAGCATCCGTGCTGGCAAAAACGTCGAGAGACGCCTATATGGAGACCATCCATCACGATTATCCCGAATACGACTGGATACACAACAAAGGATATCCCACGTCCAAACACCGGAAGGCAATAAGCGAATTGGGACTGACACCATATCACAGACGCTCGTTCAGGCAAAACCCACAACTGCGATTGCCATTCCAAAAGTCTACGGCACATTAACCGGTTATATTCTTTCAAAAAAAAGATCTTACATGAATCCAATATCACAAATCGCAGCACGCATTACATCAGAAACCGCTATTGATAAACAGTTTGTCAACAACACCATCGAACTGATAAAGTCGGGAGCAACCGTGCCGTTTATTGCCCGTTACCGGAAAGAGCAAACCGGTTCTCTTGACGAAGTTCAAATCACAACCATCCGGGATCTACTCCTCCGCTTTGAGGAACTTGAAAAACGGCGTGCGGCAATCCTCAGCTCCGTGGAGGAGCAGGGTCTGATGACGCCGGAATTGAAAGAAGCCTTGCTGGCCGCTCCTGCAATGGCGGTTCTCGAGGACTTATACCTTCCCTACAGACCAAAACGAAAAACACGTGCCACCATTGCCATATCGCGCGGACTGGAACCGCTGGCGAAAATCATCATGGCACAAAAAATTACAGACGTTGCCATCAGGGCAAAATCTTTTGTGAATCCTGAAATGGAGGTGCCTGCTGTTACCGATGCCCTTGCCGGTGCACGCGACATCATCGCCGAATGGGTGAATGAGGATACCCGCGCCCGGGCACGTCTGCGCAGACTGATGTACCAGGAAGCAGTGATCAGCAGCCGTCCGGTCAAAGGAAAGGAAGAAGAAGGGGAAAAGTATCAGGCCTACTTTGAATGGACAGAACAGGCCCGCCGGGCACCGTCACACCGTATCCTGGCTATGTTCAGAGGCGAAAAAGAAGGCTACCTGCGTGTAAAAATCACGCCTGAAGAGGAAAACGCGCTTGCGATTCTCGAAGGACTCTTCCTGAAAGGGAACGGAGAAATATCCATTCAGGTAAAACAGGCGCTGCATGACGCCTGGAAACGATTGCTGCATCCATCTCTGGAAACAGAGCTGCGCAATGACCTCAAGACGACAGCTGATAAAACCGCCATCCGTGTATTTGCTGACAACGTGCGGCAGTTGCTGCTCGCTCCACCCCTCGGACAAAAACGGATACTGGCAATCGACCCCGGCTTCCGCACCGGTTGCAAAATCGTTTGTCTGGATGAGGAAGGGCGTTTGCTTCATAATGAAAACATCTATCCCCACCCGCCCGTGAATGAAAAGGGAAAGGCGATGAATAAAATACAAAGTCTCGTCAGTGCCTACGACATCGAAGCGATTGCTATCGGCAATGGAACAGCAGGTCGGGAAACGGAACATCTGGTGCGTAAAATACGATTCGACAATGATGTAATGGCTGTAATGGTAAACGAAAGCGGTGCATCTGTTTATTCTGCTTCCGACTTGGCCAGGGAAGAGTTTCCCGATTATGATGTCACCGTCAGGGGCGCCGTCAGCATCGGCCGCCGCCTGGCCGACCCGCTTTCGGAAATGGTAAAGATCAACCCCAAAGCAATTGGCGTGGGACAATATCAGCACGACGTCGACCAGAAAATGCTGCGACAGGCTCTTGACGACACAGTGATGAGCTGTGTAAATGCCGTGGGTGTGGAACTCAACACCGCAAGCAAAGAATTGCTCACCTACGTATCGGGGATCGGTCCGGCATTGGCTGCCTCAATCGTTCAATACCGGAATGCCTCGGGTGCATTCAAAAGCCGGCAGGAACTGATGCAGGTCGCCCGCCTCGGCGCCAAAGCATTTGAACAGGCTGCCGGCTTTATACGGGTGGCACAGTCCGAAAACCCACTCGACAGCAGCGCCGTACACCCCGAAAGCTATGCCGTGATCGAAAAGATGGCTAAAGACCTGGGCGTTACACTTCATGACCTCATCAAAAATAAAGAACTGCAAAAACAGATTGAGCCGGAAAAATATGCCGGTGAAAAAATCGGATTGCCAACCCTTAGAGATATCATGCAGGAGCTGGCACGCCCCGGAAGAGACCCCAGGAAAACATTCGACTTTTTCGAATTCGACAAAAGCGTCAAAAACATTGACGACCTTCGCGAAGGGATGGTGCTGCCCGGAATCATCACAAACATCACCGCCTTTGGTGCTTTTGCCGACATTGGTGTGCACCAGGATGGCCTGATCCATATCAGTGAGCTGGCAAACCGGTTTGTCCGGGATCCGGCAGAGGTGGTCAACCTGAATCAAAAAGTGAATGTCAAAGTATTGTCGGTCGACAAAACAAGAAAACGGGTCAGCCTCTCTATTAAGCAGGCTGATTAACTGGGAACTGAGAGCTGGAAATGTTTACCACTTAGCCTAACCAACTGACCGATAGCTGAAAAAGACCTGCGATTCTTTGCAAAACCAAAAAGCTGTTCGTATTTTTGTAATGACAGGGCTTGACCTGTCACATAAAGGGCTTGACCTGTCACATAAAGGGCTTGACCTGTCAAATCAACAGATATACAATGATATCAAAAAAAGAAAAAGCCAAACAACAGCAGGAAGCCAGCCAGGTTAATGAACCCGACGCCGTGTATCAACCGCAAGGTCCACTGACCTTTGAAAAAGTATGGTTGATGTTCCAGGCAACCGATAAGAAGTTCCAGGAGTCCGACAGAAAATTCCGGGAATATCGCGAAGAGATGCGGGAGGCATCTCGTGAAACGACAAAAAAATTCCGTGAAACTGACAAAAAGATCAAAAAGGCCTTTGACTTATTCACGAGTC
>SKSI01000154.1 GCA_007123065.1 Bacteroidales bacterium | reverse complement strand
TATAGGCCAGTGGATCACCAACGCGCCGGTTGACAAAATTCCAGCTTGAAACTTCGCGCTTGCGTCTGATTTCACGCCAGAAATTAATGCCCCACTCCTGGATATCTCCTCCTGGGAACCTTAACGCTGAATAAGGTATTTCCATTTCTACAATCCAGCCTGCTTCATTAACTTGCACTGCACTTGTCCAGACTGCATCCCAGTTAACATCACCGTGTGATCCGCCTCCCGACATATTGCTGTCGGTCTGCACACCTGAAGCGGATACCTGGAAACGAAACCCGTTGATGCCATCATTAAATGGATTGATATCTACAAAAAAGCGGTCCGCATTGATATTATTCCCGGAATTGCGCATACCCATCTCGAGCAAAATGCTGTCCGGACTTGGATCAAACATCATTGCAGCGATGTAAATTGCGCGGTCATCATACAGGACGCGAATCTCTGTGTCGAAACTTGCCGCTCTGTGATCGTTGTGTGGCTCATACTGGAAAAAGCGATCAGCGACATCAGCATTGCGCCATAACTCTTCTTCGAGATTGCCATCAATTTTAGGCTTTTGCTCCGTTCGGAAAGCGCTTAGTGCCCTATTCTCAGAATCAGCATGGCTGATTTGAGTCCATAAAAGCATCATCAGGATAAGAATCGGAAAACCTTTTAACTTCAAAAAACGCATGGCAATAATTTATCCACTTCGGGAGGCAAAAATAGCAAAGCTTTTGGTTGTTTCGTCAACTTCCTTTTTTGGATGTACTTTTTCTTTGGCAACCATCTAAAGAATTTAAGGTTAAGGTTAAGGTTAAGGTTAAGAAGCTCGAAGCTCGAAGCTCGAAGCTCGAAGCTCGAAGCTCGAAGCTGGAAGTAAGATTCAACGATTAAACAATTCAACAAATCAACAAATCAACCAGCAAATCAACAAATCAACGAATCACCGATTCAACGAATCACCGATTCACCGATTCAACGATTCAACGATTCAACGATTCAACGATTAAAAAGTATTGGCAAAGCAATTTACAAAGGCACATCCAGATGATGAAAATCATCCGGGTCGAAGCGGAAATGGATTTGATCCAGCCTCTTGTCATGGTTGTATCGAATGTCTGAAGGCTGAAAAACCTGAGGGGATGAAAGAAGTTTAACCGTGAGCAAATCCTGATCTATTTTCCACATCACGGGTGTGAAGCCGTTGTTATTATCAGAAAACCCGCTGACTGTGATTATCCCTTCAGGAGAAAAAGCTGCTTCCTCAAACAAACAGGCGGGTCCGCAAAACAGCAAACGCGTCCGGATCGATTTTTCAAAGTCGATCAGGCTTGCCTCCATGTCTACATTGCGTCCGGCTGAATAGAGGTTGCCGTCCTGCAGCCTTTCAAGAACGAGATGGTAACTGTCGATGTCAATGGCCATGGTGGAGTCCGAATTGTATATAAACAAGGATTTGTGAAGCTCAAAATCACTCGAATCGAATTCTTGCTTTATGCGATAAGGGATGGCTTGTTGGTCGTCTTCTTCAAAATCACTTAAAGTCAATTCATAATAATCCAGCCATCTTTGTATCCTTTCATCAGGCTGTTGAGTGGTGTCCCGTTTGCAAGAAAAGATCAACAGAATGCAAAGCAGTAATGTTATTTTTTTTATGCGCATAAAAAATGTGTTTTTTCCAGGTAAACCGATAAACAATTTAACCAATCAACACTTTTAGTATTGCCATCCCAGCAGATTCCAATAGTGCAATTGCCAGATTGTTAATGTAAAAGACAGCGTTGCAATTGTATAAAACAGTTTACTGATCTTCCGTATTTTTGGTGTTTTCCAGATGTAAATGCTGCTGTAGATCATCAGTAGGATCATTGGAATTGCAGCAAGCGGAAAAAATAAAGCAATGCGCATAGACGAAGGTATGCCAAAAACAATGTCGGTGCCTCCACTTGTTGCCTGAATAATCATAACAAGAAAAATAGCAAAGAAAAAAGAAGTCAACCAGGCGACCAGTTTTGTAAAAACCGGTAATGGGTGCGGGGTGCGGGGACTTTTTTCATAATTTCTTCTGATGAAATAGATCCAGGGCCAGACAATGAGGATATATAGCATTACGACAAGACCAATAACAAGAATTATGGCGTGCAGTTGCAGATTCATCAAACCGCTTGCCCGGTCGAAAGCCATAATGGGAAAGTTGCTGACATAAAGCTTTTCGGCTTTTTCATCATGTTGACGGCGGAAACCAACAAACATCTGTTCTTCTTCCACAAAGAAGGATGTGCTGTCAACAGGGATCATGGGATTTATATTTCCGAAAAAATCCCTGAACATCAGGTTTTCTTCTTCCATGAATACTTCTGTACCCATCAGGACACCGATCAGTTTCAATGCGTCTGAATATGGCCGGCGGTTTGAAATATATGTGCCGGTAAACCCTTGCAGGTATTCTTTATCCAGCTGCATGGCCCGGGGCGATGGTTCAGGGTCAGGAAAGTAGCGGTCGATGAACTGTTTCATTATATTATAAGATGTCGTACTGCCGTTTTCGGAGTTAAACGACATAAAAATACCTGTTTCATGTTCAGGCAGCATCGCGAACATTGTATGAAACAGAAAGGTGTTGCCGCCGTGTCCAATGATTTGTGCGTGTGCAACGGACATGTCCAGAAATCCTGGCAAAGCTGGATTCATATTCGGAGCATGAAACAGAACCGGCTCATTCATAATGGCATAATTAGCAGAGTCTAACAGGCTGATGGTGTCTTGCCGCGTATTGTTTAGCAGCGCTTTCATAAATAACAACATGTCTGCTGCCGTCGAGGATGCACCACCTGCACCGGTCATCGGAACCACTTCAAACTCTTGTGGTACAAACTTGTTGTTTTTGTAAGCATATCCGTGTGACAGATAGGGAGACAGGTGGTCAGGAAGTGGTTGCCGGAAAGTAGAGCAATGCATTCCAAGTGGATCGAAAATATGCTTTTCGACATAGGTTTCAAACGGCATGCCGCTTACCTGTTCCACAATGTATTGGGCCAGGCCGGTTCCGTGGTTGCTGTATGCTGCTTCGGTCAGCGGAGGCATGATCCTTCGTGGGAGTCTTGACTGAAAAAGCTCTTCCAGATCAGGCATGGGCTTGTCCGGACGAATAAACAGCTCCAGAAGAATGTCTTCAAACCCGGGTGTGTGCGACATCAGACTACGCAGTGTAATTGGTTCATCAAATGTATCGGGGATTTGAAATGCTGTAAGGTATCTGTTAATGTCAGTATCCAGATCAAGCCGGCCAGCCTCGTATTGTTGCAGAACTGCCAGCCAGGTAAACAATTTGGAAACCGATCCGATCCGGAACATGCTGAGTGCAGGATCTATCTTAATGCCCCGCTCTACATCAGCATAACCATATCCTTTAAGAAGTGTTGTTTTGCCCTGATGGATGACGCCGATGGTAGCACCGGCAATTTGCTGTTTATCCATATATGCAAGCATTAGCCCGTCAACAAAAGCCTGAAGGGCAATGGTGTCATCAAGCGAGTGGGTAGGAGTTGGCAGCGAAGGATTTTGATCGTCAGCAATCAGAACAGGATTGAAAATCAAAAAGATGCAAAGAAGAATCGTGCTACGCAAGCACAAGCCGGCAGATGTATTCATACGAATGATTGTTACAGTTAGAACGCATAAATATATGAAAGATGCTTGAATTATTCAGGTTTTTTTAAAAAAAACATCTTAAAGTAACACTTTACCGTTGATTTTTTCCAGCAGCAGGTAGATTTCATCAACACAGCCCCCACAAATGGTGCCTGCCGTTGTTTCATTCCCTACTTCTTCGATTGTTTTCAGTTTCTTCTGCCGGATGGCATTTTCAACCTCTTGGCAGGTTATCTCATTGCAGGTACAGAGAATTGCATCTTTATCCATATCAGTAATTTTATTAACATCAATCAGGTTGGTAAAACGGTGATCATATTGAATCATAAAGATATAAATAATTAAAAGAATGGTTGCTTTTTAAGTCGGTGATCTTTTAAAAAAAAGTATTGATTGTCCTGTCTTTATGTTAACTTTGACCTGTTTTTTTGACGCTTTTTCTTTTTTTAATGGTTGAATTGATGATTTATTGATTTGTTGAATCTGTAGCATTTTTGTCTTTTCGGATTGGACCCTCATATCATTATTTTAATCAACAGGAAGGAAGCGTTTTTTGTTATTAATAACACATGATATTAAACAAGAATGGCTTGATTATCACAATACATACAAACATAATTAATCAAAACAATTAAACTTATGAAGCGTTTTTTTCTTTTACCTTTTTTCTTATTGGCTGCTACGCTGTTTTTGATGCCGGCATGCTCTGATGACAACGAAAAACTTGAAACCATCCAGGGCGAATGGATTACCGACCATTCGGTTACTGATGTGCCGATTCGTCTGACATTTTATTCGGATGGTACGTTTTTATGGGAGCCTCGCATTGATACAGAGGAACATTCACCGAGTAGTGGAAGCTATACTTTTGATGATGATTTGCTTACCATTTTTGATGATGACGATTGTCCGGAAATAACAGGCCTATATACTGCAATACATGAGGGTGCGACGTTCAATATATCTGTCAGAGAGGATGAATGTGAACCGCGTATTGTCGCATTGACAGGTTTGTGGGAAAAGGAATGATCTGTTTTCCGGATCAAACCCACTCCTCCTGCTTTACCTCTCCCTGAAGACTCACTGTGATCGACTTCACGGGCACTTTTCTGTCAGCGCGCTCCGATGCCATTTTTGCCATCTGAAGCAGACCTGAACAGCAGGGGACTTCCATTTTCATAACTGTCAGGGTGTTGATCTTTGCGTCATTGATCATGGCGGTAAGTTTTTCAATATAAATATCTTTTCCGCTGTCAAGCTTCGGGCACGCAATTGCCAGACCTTTTCCGTTAAGATATTTGGTATGAAAATCTCCCATCGCAAACGCCACACAATCTGCGGCGAGCAAAACGTCGGCCTGCTGGAAATAAGGTGCCTTCGGATTAACCAGGTGCAGCTGAACGGGCCATTGCCTTAGCATAGATGGTTGATCAGTAGCTTCTGAAGGTTGGCTTGCCGGTGCCGGATGGTCAAAATTCATCATGCGTGATCCCGGGCAACCGCCACCGTGGCCGCTTGTTTTTATTGGGTTCTCTGTGTTCATCTTTTCTTTGTTTTCCTGTTTTTGATTGCTTTTTTCTTTTTTGAATGGTTTTAGTTTTGAAAGGTTAATTTCAAGCTTGTTATTCCTGATATAATCGATTCCTTGTTTTACAAATTCCCGTTGGTTGTGATCGATCAGATGATTCAGGTGTGCGATTACAGTTGCTTCACCTTTGGGCGTAATGCGTTCCATCACCCTGATCTCATCGTAGGGCTCCGCTTCACGCTCTTCCAGTCTGATTGCTGAAACCGGACACTCAGGGATGCACGCCCCGAGACCGTCGCAATAAAGGTCGCTGATCATCCTGGCCTTGCCGTCTATCAGCTGCAATGCGCCCTCGTGGCAGCCGTCAATGCATATTCCGCATCCGTTGCAGAGCGCTTCGTCAATCTTTATGATGGTTCTTTTCATTTTTTGGATGATTGGTTGATTAGATGATTAGATAATTAGTTAATTTAGTGATTGGTTGATTAAATGATTCGTTAATTGGATGATTTGTTGGGGTGAATGGCAATTCGAGGGGCGAATAGCAATTCGCCCGTACATTTTTTTCTTTATTTGTTTTAATCTGCGTAATCTGTGGCATCTTATTTGCCAACGATTAAAAAAGAATTAAGGTACTTGAATGCGCAAAATTAATCAAAAGATTGTAATTCCCAACAGGGTAGGGGGATTATTTTATTTTTTTGTGATTATTTTGATGATGATAATAGGTCAGAATCATCCACAATCTCGAGTCCGGCCGGATTTCCGGTTTCATGGAAGATCGTTTGTCCGTCTTTGCCGGTTAGCTTAATTTCCAGCCTGGCGTTGATGTTTTCGTGGATGACGCGGTCCATCCCCTTGCTTACGGGAGCTTTCAGGGCACCTTTTGATTTCGTGGAGGTATCTTTTTTGCCAGTAATGTCGATGATATATTTTTTTGTTTGTATCTGGATTTCAACCTGATCATTCTTCTTTTTAAGATGGGTTATTTTCGCGCCAGTATAGGTGGCGAACGTGATGATCTCGCCATTTAGCAGGAGAAAACCAAGAAAACCTTCGAATGATTTGCCAATCCAGGGGATGTCGGCCACAGAAAGCATGAATGAAACCCCGGTTTTCTCAAAGTGATTGCTCTGCATCCATACCCACGATTTAGGCATCGAGGAGCCCCAGTCTTTTTCTATGTAGCCTCTTCCCTGGTTAAAGTCT
>SKSI01000200.1 GCA_007123065.1 Bacteroidales bacterium | reverse complement strand
GGCAATCATCAATAGTTGCAAAAATTTGTACTTTTTCATAATGATTGAAGTTTTGGTTAAAAAAATAGTGAATTAAATGATAATTATTGAATAGTGAATTAAGTGTTAATTATTGATTTGATTATTGATGTCCACTTCACTTTGTGGAATGGGAAAATATCTGTGTTGGTCATAGTTGAAGTTGGTATGGGCCAGTTTTGGTTCCGCGTAAGCCCTTCCATAACGCATCATGTCATAAAACCGGTGAAATTCAAATCCCAGCTCGACCCTTCTTTCTTTCCTGATTATGTTACGAAGTTCTGCCTGGTTGGTTGTTGTGATATCCGAAAGCAGACCGTCAGGCACCGTACCATAACCGTCAAGCGTTTCGTCGTGCAGGAAGCTTTCCCTGGCGCGCTTACGCACTGTATTCAGCGGAACCAGGGCTTCTGCCGACTGCCCCGACTCGTTCAGGGCTTCCGCTTTCACAAGCAGCACTTCAGCATAGCGCATGAAAACGTAATTCAGGTCGCTATCTCTTTTCCTTCCTATGGGGATTTCGCTGAGCGGTTGCACATGTTTTTTGACCAGAAAACCTGTTGTTTCCGACCAGGCCGGGTCAAAGTCCTCCCCATTCACCCAGGTTCCACCCTCCCTGCCAATACTGTAATCCAGACGGGGGTCGTATATATCGTCTGCGTTTTGTTCAAAGGCCTCTTTAAATTCTGTGCGTGGCGCATTGAAGAAATATCCATTTTCGTGTTGTGGTGCAAACCACTGGTTAAGAGAGTTGCCCAAAACAGGATCTTGTCCGCTCAGGTGCTGGATTTCAAAAACGGACTCTGCATTGTTTTGATGGGCAGCCATGAAGTTGTGGCTGTAAACATCCATCAGGGCGTAATTGCCTGCTTTCTCCATCTCTTCAATTGCATTCAGCGATTCAGTATATTTTTCCTGGAAGAGATATGCTTTGGCGAGCAATCCGTATGCAGCTCCTGCAGTAGCTCTCCCTGCCTGACTGCTTCCCATTTCCAGTAATGTTTCTGCTGCTTCGAGAAGATCTGTTTCGATTTGGTCGTAAATGTCGGAAACCGTTGATACGGGCACATGCAGATCGGAAGCGGTGTAGGCCGGTTCTGTTTTCAAGGGGATTTCACCAAAAATGTTGACCAGGTGAAAGTAGTAATAGGCCCTGAGAAATTTTGCTTCAGCAGTGACCCGCTCCCTGACTTCATCCGTTACATCGGGTCCCAGGCGATGTATCACATCATTTGCTCTTGAGATCCCTTCATAATACCGTTGCCAGATATGCTGAAGAAAGCCGTTGTCACGCGTATAGGTAAATTGTTCAATGAATTCTATCTCGCTCTGGTCGCCGGCAAATCCACCTTTTATGGCGTCATCGGATGCCACATCGCCAAAGACCCACAATGGGTTCCGGATATTGGTAAAACTCATCGGCTGATAGGCGGCAGTCAGGGCCAGCATGGCATGGTCATCCGTTTTGTAAAACGTGCCGCTGGTGTAGATCCCCTGCAGGTCTTCGTCAAGGAAGTCACTGCAAGAAATGGTGATAAGTACCATGCTTAAAACAACCACTATTTTTTTCATGGTGAAGCTATTTTTGTGTTTTTTATTTCTGATGACAGATTCCATGTTCCAGGATTAAAATGTGATATTGACTCCTATGTTGAACGACCTGGCCAGCGGGTATGTACCCCAGTCAATCCCGGCAGCGGCATCACCTTCCGCCCTTGAATTATCGCTGGTTGTCATTTCCGGGTCCAGACCCGGATATTTTGTAAAGGTCAGCAGGTTGTGTGCGATGAAGTAGACCCTCGCGTTTTCCATCCTCAGCCGCTGTGTCAGTCTCTCGGGCAAGGTGTATCCGATTTGCAGGTTTTTAAGTCTCATGAAGGATGCATCCTCCAGGAAGCGCGTTGACGGTTTGGTGTTGTTTCCTTTGGCGCTCCAGGAGGCCCTGGGCTGGGTGTCGCTGGTTCCTTCACCGGTCCACCGCTCGTCGTAATACCGCATGGTGAGGTTGAACGCTCTGTAAAAGCCTTCAATGTCGGTGGCCACCTGGTAATAGATCTGATGACCGAACGCGCCATGCCAGAAAAGAGAAATGTCGAAGCTCCGGTAGGTGGCTGCCATCTGAAATCCTGTTGTGTACTTTGGAATGGCGCTGCCAACGTGAACCCTGTCCCGCTCATCAATAATACCATCGCCATTCTGATCCACATATCTGACATCTCCCGGACGGATATTTGCTCCCTGATAGGCACTTGTAACGATTTCGAGTTCATTCTGGAAAATACCGCCCATCTCATAAAGGAAAAAAGAACCAACAGGGAAGCCGACTTCCGTGCGGGTAGCAAATACCCCGTGATCGATTCGTCCGCCCATGATGGGAGCGGCAAGGCTTAAAACCTCATTGTGCAGGTATGCTGCGTTTCCACTGAACTCAACACCAACCTGACCAAGCCGGTCGCGGTAGGTAAGCTCTAATTCAAAACCTTCATTTAAGATCTCACCATTGTTCACCCATGCTGGGTTTGCATACCCTGCCGAGGGAGGTATAGGCTCCTGAACAAGCATATTGGCGGTGATTTTTTTGAAATAGTCCATGGCAATAAACAGTCTGCTTTGCAAAACGGCGATATCAAGGCCGATATCAAGCTGTGTGCTTGTTTCCCATTGCAGATCCCTGTTACCTAAAACAGATATGGCATAACCGCTTGCAGGGATACCTCCGAAAGGATAGTTGAAATTCGGAGCGATCTGATCGGAGTAAGCATAATTGCCAACCTCCTGGTTGCCGATGGCTCCATACCCGGCCCGAAGTTTCAGCATATCGAAGAAGTCATTGTTGCTCATAAAGCCTTCTCTGTCGATCCGCCATGCACCAGAAATGCTGTAAAATGTTCCCCAGCGGTTATCCGGACTGAACCGGGATGATCCGTCGCGGCGCAGTGTCCCGGATAATAGATATTTGTCATTATAAGTGTAGTTCACCCGGCCAAAAAATGACAGCAAGGTGTTTGCCCAGCTGCTTTCAGACACTACGATGGTTCCCAGTCCGTTTCCAAGGAAGACAAGGTTGTCTGCCTGATCGGGAAAGTCGCGCTGGGTTGCTGCGTCTGTGTAGCCATGATTTTTTATAGCCTCTGTACCGACCATAATTGATACATCGTGTCTTTCAGCAAAGGTTTCGTTGTACGACAGGACATTGCTTGCCGAAAGAGACTGGTAGTATCCATTGTTGATTTCCAGCGAGTTGGGATTGTTGATCCTGTTATTGGTACCCCAGTTTTCATTGAATCTCCTTTGAAAGAAGTCGGTTCTGTCGAGGCCATAGGTGCCCGAAAAATGAAGTGTTGGCAATATTTCAATTTGCGTGTTGATGTCTCCAAAGATTCTGTTTTCCCGTCTGTTGTTGTTCATCTTTTGAGCCAGTCCTACAGGGTTGTATCCGTCACCAAAGAAACCCGGGTGAGAGGGCATGTCTACATAATTGCCCTGATCGTCTTTGATGGGTATCGGGGGTGTGCGAAAAAGCGCATACCGTACCACACTTCCTCCATTTCCGCCAAAGCCGTCGCCGCTGCTGCCAATGATGTCGTTGTCGCTTCTCGACATATTCACGTTTGTACCAAGGCGAATGCGATCACTTAATTTGCTGTTCAGGCTTACCCGACCACTGTACCTTTCATAAGAGCTTCCATGAATAATCCCTTCCTGTTCAAACATGTTACCGGACACTATATAGGTCAGGTCTTCTGTGCCGCCACCTACAGAAATGCTGTGATTCATGATGAGGCCTGTCCGGAATATAGCACCCAGATGGTCTACGTCAGGAACGGAACTTGCCAGATCATCGTCGATAAGTCGTCTCAGGAGTACCGGATTTGTAATGAATGCATTGTCATTGTTGGCAGCCTCATTATACATCTCGATGTATTGATCGCGATTTGTCATGGGCGTGAGGGGTCCGTGCTGTTGGAAACCAACCTGAGAAGAAAACTCAATTCTTGGTTCTCCCGATTGTCCTCGCCGGGTGGTGATCAGAATGACACCGTTGTTGGCTCTTGCTCCGTAAATTGCTGCAGAGGCCGCATCCTTAAGGATGCTGATGGATTCAATATCGTTGGGAGACAGTGTCCTGAGGGCATCTGTGGTAGGTACACCGTCAACGATGTACAAGGGGTCGTTACTGCTGTTGATAGAACCCACACCTCTGATACGTACATTTACACCTTCACCTGGCATACCGGTATTGTGAGTGATGTTGACTCCGGATGCCCTGCCCTGAAGTGCCTGGTCTGCACTGCCAACGGGAAGCATACGCAGGTTATCAGAGTCAATGCTCGATACAGCACCTGTCAGGTCTACCTTGCGCTGAATGCCATACCCTACAACCACAAATTCATCCAGCAAGCGAACGTCCTCTTTCAGCATTAAATCAATCCGGTGTTGCTGACCAATCTCAATGCGCTGACTTTGATAACCGATAAAACTAAAAGCCAGCACCGCATCTTCCACATCTGCAGGTATGCGAAGTGAATAGTTTCCATCGATATCGGTTGTTGTACCCACGGTAGTTCCTTCAACCACAACGGTAACACCGGGAATACCCAGACCCATTTCGTCTGTTACTGTTCCGCTCACCTCCGCCGGACCGGTATTCTGGCCCGGAAGAAGCAAGGGAAACCAAAACAACACAACAAAAAGCAAAAAACCGGTTTTTTTATGTGTTTCCATATGTTTGTTATTTAATCCTCTGTGCGCTCATTTTTTTGTTTGAGGTATTTGTGTTTCTTTTTATTCAGTGAAAAAACATCAATTTATGGTGTGTTGTATGATACTACAACAGTTCCCGCCATTATTCTCCCATTGACTGCCAGAAGTTTTACATCTTGCGGTATTTCCACAACAAGCAAGGCGCTTTTTGCAGGAATGGTTATTGGGGTATTGCTGTTGATGTGCTCTGCTATTATTTTATTTGTAATGGCATCATACAGATAAACAGCGTCCCCTTCATATAAATAATTGATCGTTTTTGCCGTGTCATAAGGGTTATAAATCAGGAAGGTCGGGTAGGCTTCATCACGGAAAAAATCTGTAGCAAGGCAGTTGAGCCTGAGGATTCTTTCGACATTTGTTTTTTCAATGATGGAACCGAAAATTCCAATGTGTGCTGATCCATACAAGCTGAAAACAGACACGTTCGGGTTGTCTTCCAGCCAAAGAGGCCCATCACCTGTGGCTACAGGAGATGTTCCTTCCAGCTCCGGTTTACCCAGGTGATCCTTCTTGATCAGGCCTTCATAACCGATCACATTTCTTGTCAGGTTTTTCTTCTCAGGGAGATACTGGTGGTTATCGGGAATCTCGTTCGGATAAAAAAGTCTGGCGGCATTTGCAGCATTTAGCATCCACTTGCCAACGGTTTCCGCGTACTGTGGGGCATATCGAACCATTGGTACAAGTGGCCAGGCCATGTCAAAGGTATTCATAAGGAAAGCAAATCCGCCATTATGTGCCCAGCTTCCCTGAAGTCCGTGGACGTCATAATCACCCCACTTTTCGTTAATGATACCCCATCCGTAGCGGCCATCTTCAGCATTGGTGCCGTCAAAGGTCCAGTCAAGAACAGGATGGAAATCGTAGTTGCCGCCATGCTGAGCGTTCAGTCGGGCTGCTGTATAGGCACCAAAGGGCATCAATACTTCGTAAAAGCGGCTTTCTTCCTGCGAAAGCAAAGCCTGAATGGCGGAGTGTGCCCCATCCAGAAAACGGGGGTCGCCAAATTTCTGGTAGGCGTTGAGCAAAACCCATGCATGTCCGGCTGCAGCATCCTCCTGATAGGGGATATGGCTGCGGCGCCCTTCCATCACGGAATAATCAAAGAAAGAATAATGGTAATTGCCATCCAAAATCGAATCAGCTTTAAAAAATTGCTCTGCAACAATTTGCATGATGCTGTCGGAACGTTCATCAGGGAAAAGATCTCCAACCGCATAGAACAAGACATTGGGGAAAACATCATACCACCAGTCGCGCGCATAACCGCCACCCAGGTGTCCAACCCTTTCGGAGGTGTTGTTCATCACAATGTTCCAGCCATTTTCGCTGTTGAAGTAATTGTGTGCCATCCTCACATAGTTAAAGCCATCCTGGTCTGTTTTGTCAATTCCTGTCAAGCCGCCACTCATAAGGGCAGCCAAGGTGTTGATGGCCTCATGAAATTCACCCCCATGCATGCCTGCACCCTGTCGCACATCTCCGATAGCAGTATACAAGCCAAAGGTCTGTTGCGAAAAGTTTCTCTGGTTGTTGTCAAGCCATATAAATGGCAGGTGCTCACCCTTCAAATTATGATTAAACACATATTGATCAAAAGAGTGTGTCATTTCATACCAATCAAGCATTTTGTATGGT
>SKSI01000035.1 GCA_007123065.1 Bacteroidales bacterium | reverse complement strand
CAATGATCGATCCCTGGTTAAAGTCGAGTGCTTCCTGCATGGAATAGATACCGTGCACGGCAATGGTATCAAAGCGGCACTGCTTCATTTTTTTGATGTGTTCGGCATGCCACTGCATGGCCCGTTTCCCTGCTTGCTTGTAGTAATCCAATCCTTTAGGTTCCATAAATGTTGTATTATTGGTTAATGAGTATTGGTTTGGTTATTTGAATATTATATCTTTTGATGAGAAAAATTGATGGGATAAAAATAATAAAATCTTTTTCGTTACAAAAAAACATCACACATTAGTGCTTATGCAAAACACCGGGTGTTTCTCCAAAAGCCTCTTTATAGGATCGGTAAAAATACGTTCTGTTGTTAAAACCTGTCATATAAATAATGTCTGATATGGCATATTTGCCTTCGGCGATCATCTGCCGTGCTTTTTTAAGTCTGAAATTTTTAATCAGTCCGTGAGGCGTCAGGCCGGTAAGTGCTTTAATTTTTCTATACAGCTGAGGTTTGCTAAAAGCAAGGTGTTCAGCAAGTTTATCTGCATCAAGATGCTCATCAGCGCAGTTGGCTTCGATATAGCTGACACATTTCTCAAGAAGCACCTGATCGCGAGGTGGGTAATCTTGCTTCAGTTTGTAAGCGGGTGTGCCAAAATTTGCTTTAAAGGATTCGGTCAATTGCTCCCGCATTTTCAGAAGTCTTTCAATCCGCACAAAAAGGTGTTTTGGATGAAACGGCTTGGGAATGTAGGAGTCTGCGCCCATCTCTAACCCTTCGATCCGGTTCTCCATTTCAGATTTAGCGGTGAGCAGAATAATCGGGATATGGCTGGTAACAGGGTCTGACCTGATTGCCTGACAAAGCTCAAGTCCGTCAGTTTCAGGCATAACGATATCGCTTACAACAAGATCGATCCTTTTGTTGCCAATCACTTCAAGTGCCTGTTTTCCGTTATGTACAACAGTAACATCATATTGTTCCGACAAGAGCTTCAACAACAATCCTGACAATTCCGGGTCATCCTCAGCCACAAGAACTTTATACTTTTTTGGGGTGGTCCAGAGCGCCGGTTTCACATGACCCTTTCCGGAATGTGCCTGTTTGCTGTCAGCAAATTCATCAGCCAGGTTTTTCATCAATGTGGTGCCGGACACTACATGCCCCGTAATGCTCTCATCGGACTCGGGCTCAACCCTCTCCCATGGCAAATTAATACGGAACCTGCTGCCATGATCTGGTTTGCTCTCAACAGATATATCGCCATTCAACAGCTCTACAAGACTCTTGGTATATGCGAGGCCTATTCCAATACCCTGGAAATGCCCCGTGCTCTTTTTCACTTTTGGAGCTCTCTGATAATAACTGTCAAACACATACGGCAAGGTATCTACAGAGATACCTGTGCCTGTATCGGATACATCAATAACAATGCGGTTATCTGTTGTCATTAATATAACTTTGATGATGCCGCCGGAGGGGGTAAACTTGATGGCATTGCTCAAAAGGTTCAGCATGATCTTTTCAAGCTTGCTGCTGTCGAGCATAAGCCAGACTTCATCTTCATCGGGTTCAAAAATGATCTCAAGTTCATGTTCCTGGGCAAAATGGGAAAACGCCTGTACAATATTATTAAGCGATTGAACGAGTTCAAGCTTACGGGGTTTAACCGTTTCTCTTCCTGTATCTATTTTTCGAAATTCCAGCAGCTCCTGTATCAGTTTTTGCATCCTTCTGGAATTCTGATAAATTGTTTTGATCAGGCTCTTGGACTCTTCCGGATTCCGGGTCGGGCTCAGCAAGCTACCCGCCGAGGCAAAAATCAAAGTCAACGGGGTGCCGAACTCATGGGCAAGATTTGTAAAAAACTGCAGTTTATATTGGTTAAGCTCTTTCTCCTTTTGCTGTTGCAACTTATCGATGGCACGCTCTTGATTTCTTCTTATTCTGCTTGTTTGGTATCTGTATATTGCATAAATAACCAACCCCAGTATCAATGCGTAAAGAAAGAAAGCCGGCCAGGTTTTCCAAAATGGCGGTGTAATAATGATGCTTATGGCCCGTTCTTCCTCAGACCAAATACCATCCTCGTTGGTGGCACGAACAAGCAAGCGGTATTTTCCGTCCGGCACATTCGTAAAGTTTGCTTCACGCTGATTGCCGGCAAAGACCCAGTCTGCATTAAAGTTTTCCAGTTTGTATTGAAAATGGCTTTTGTCCGGATTTATAAAATTGAGAGTGGTAAACTCTATCGTGAAAAAGTTTTGGTTATGTTTGAGTACAACCTCATCCAGTTCGTTGATATTTTTGGTTAAGATATGGGTGGAGTCGCCGGGAAGCACCAGGTGGTTGTATAGCCTGAATCCTGTAAACATAAGTTCCGGTTGCCTTTCTGATATATGTATATCCTCAGGGTAAAACCAATCAAGACCGTTGATTCCACCAAAATAAAACCGGTTGCTATATTGTCCGTAACAAGCAGCCCCATCGGCATATTCGTTGCCTTGTAGCCCGTCTTCACTGTTAAAGCTGTTAAAGTTGTTCTGAGTTCTGTCAAGTTTACTTAAACCTTTGTTTGTGCTTAGCCACATATTCCCTCGCAGATCCTCCAGAATGGCATGAATCGTATTGTTTGGCAATCCGTTACGCATCGTAAAATGTTTGATCTCATAAGGTATAAAGTTCAAATTGATACGATTCAGTCCTCCGCTTGTACCTACCCAAAGGTATCCGTCAGCTCCCATGTGTAAACTCAATACATCATTGTCGATCAGACCTGTTTCTTTCCCTCCCTGCATGTCGATATTTTCCAATGTACCGGTCAGGATATTCAGTCTGTAAACACCAGCCCCACGGGTGCCAAGCCAAAGAATATTAGGTACTTCTTCCACGATGGCATATACCACATTGCTGCCCAGACCTGTGCCAGGGCCTTTCCCATGAATATGTTCACAATCGTGCAAAACAAAACGGCCGTTCTCAAGCTTTACAGACAGTCCGATTACTCCATAACCACTGGTACCCAACCACACCTGACCAAAAGTATCAACAAAAATGTCATATACAGAGCCAAATTCAAGGTGTTCCGCACCCTGCAAATCATCAGGGAAATGAAAAAAATCACCGGTTGACAGCTCCAACACGTCGATTCCCGTGCCATCATGGCCAATCCACAAAAGGCCATCATGATCCTCTGCCAGAGCAAGCACTGCATTGTTTGTCAAACCGTTAGAAGTGTTAAAATAAACCGTATGGCCTTTTTTTTGAGGAATAAAGTTCAGACCGTTTCCCCTGGTTCCCACCCAGAGGTTTCCTTGTGCATCTTCATATATTGCCCGGACAATCTGATGATTGAGCTGGCGGTCAATGGCATCACCCCTGCCAATCTGAAAAAACGGCTTCGGCTTTAAGATGCTTCTGAACACGCCCTCTCCATCGGTACCTATCCATAAAAGGTCATCAGGAGTTTCCTTAATGGACCAAATTTTCACCTTTTTACCGGCCAACTCAGGAAGCAGTTCAAGCACCGATCGCGTTTTAAAACCTTCTTCGGGATGCATCGTCAGAACATTGCCATCATCAGTACCAAGCCAAAAATGTCCGGAATCAGCAGAAATTGAAAAAGCTGTAAACCGAAAATCGGCATTGCCCAGCATCAGGGTATGTACATCATGGCTCTCAAGGTCAAGGATAAACATCCCGCCCTCTCTCAAAGCAAGCATAAGATATGGTATATCCTGATAGGAAAAAAACCAATTGTGATCCACTGCCACATCATTCAGTCTGTGATGTATTTGAGGCAGGGCATAACTTTTCGTTTTTTGAGACAACTGATGGTCAATGACAAACAGAGAGTCTCCATCCAACAGATACAAATCCTGTTTGAAAACAAAAAAATCACTGATCTCTGTCATGCTCTTGTCTTCAAGACAAGGCACGGAAATTTGTTTAAAATCCTCTTTATCAGGTCTATATCTAAAAAGACCCAAACCATGTGCCTTGACCCAGATCTGGCCATCATGCCCGATACTTGCTTTCAGGCTATGCTCTCTTAATGAGAGTTCCGGATGTTCGGTAAACCAAGTTAAAAAGCCCTCCTGATCGTGTGAATATCTGTTTAATCCACGCTCCGTCACCACCCAAAGATGGCCGGACTCATCTTCCAGCATTTTCCTGATGATATTGTTGCTGATGGCGGTGTCATCATAAATATCAGGATAAAAAGTCTTGATGTTTTTTCCATCATACCTGTTCAGTCCATCCCAGGTACCAAACCACATAAAACCACGTGAATCCCTGAAAATGCTGTTTACGGCACTATTCGAAAGCCCCTGCTCGTTAGTAATTACTACCGATCGCCACTTTGGTCCTTCAATAGCAAAAGCATCATTCACTAAAAAAGAGATCATTATAAAAGTAAAGAACAAGCTCCGCATCCGTTTTGACTTTTTATTAATCAATGGTAAATATACGAATTCTGAGCATATTGATCGGGCAGCCTGATTGCTGCAAAAATTGCCTTACAGACCGTTGTGATTTTCTTTAAAAGCAGATAAACAACCAAACAAACAGAGTATGGATAACAGGGTTTACATTTCTGCAATCCGTGTGTACAGGACAAAGCGAAATTCGGACTTATCTTTACAAAAAAAACATGAGACAAGCTGGTAAAACATCAATTTGGACATTCCTTTTTTTGTCTTTTCTGATATGTCAACCGGATAACCTTTCCGGTCAGCAGATAGACATTCCCCGCGTCAACAGCATGCCAGACTTTCCTGAACCTTATCTGATGCGCGCCTGGAAAGAAGTGGCTCAGGGCTACGACTCATTGGTTTTCGATGCTTCCGTCAGCGGACAGTTTTTACCTGTGCTTTTTTTCAGGAATGAATCGATCAACTACCCGGAATATCCCAGCTTTGGCCTGCATACGGCCATCGGCACCAATTATCCAACCTCAGGAGAGGCGATCAACGTGATCCCGGCTGTTGTGGGTGCAACACTTGCCGGTATTGACAAATCGGATCAGTTTAATGAAAACTGGGCGATGATGATACAGGAATATTTCAACAAACGGCCGGAGGAAAACATCTACCTGAACCATCCGGTAACCAGCTCGGGCCATGACTGGTGGTACGAAAGCATGCCAAATATTTTTTACATGCAGTTGAAATACCTGTACCCCGACATAGCCGTTTTTGGTGAGCAGCTACCAACTATGGCCGGCCGCTGGAAGGCCGCCGTCAAGGCTATGGGAGCATCTGATGCACCCTGGACCGTTCCATACATGAATTACCGTGCCTGGAACATGTCTGCAATGGAACCGCTGGACTCCGGTGTGCGTCAACCCGAAGCTGCCGGCGCCCTGGCATGGATTTTTTACAACACTTATGTTACCACAGGAGACAAAAAGTTTCTCAAAGCGGCAGAATGGTCCATGGAATTTCTGGACAACTGGACTGAAAACCCCTCTTATGAGCTGCAGCTGCCTTACGGCGTGTATACCGCCGCCCGCATGAATGCGGAGATTGGCACAGGTTATGACATTGAAAAAATGGCAAACTGGACTTTTGATCGCGGCGCCCTTCGGGGCTGGGGAGCAATCAGCGGCAACTGGGGTGGTTTGGACTGCCACGGACTGATCGGTGAAGCAAACGACAACGGCAACGATTATGCCTTCATGATGAACGGGTTCCAGCAGGCCGCAGCACTGGTACCAATGGTACGTTACGATCATCGCTTTGCCCGCGCCATCGCCAAATGGGTGCTCAACATGGCCAATGCATCACGTCTTTTCTATCCAGACTACATGCCCGGACACATGCAAGACAATCACGACTGGGCAGAAATACACGACCCCAACTCTTATATCGCCTATGAAGCTTTGCGGGAGGTGAAACACGGATACAGCCCCTACGCTACCGGTGATGCAATAGATGGCGGCTGGGCACAAACAAACCTGATGCTTTACGGCTCATCCCACGTGGGGTTTCTCGCCGCCATCATCAACAAAACAAATATTGAAGGAGTTTTGCAACTGGACCTGCTCAAAACCGACTTTTATAAACAGGAAGCATTTCCAACTTACCTGTATTTTAACCCTTTCGATACCGAAAAAACCGTCCAGATGGACTTGCCCGGGGGCACACACAAGATCTACGATGTAATTTCCAAACAAGTGATCTCGGAAAACCTGAACGGCACAGCCACCATTGACATCGATCCGAAAGGGGTGGTGATGCCGGTGATCATCCCCCAAACGGCAATGATCAGTATTCAGGGAAATAAAACATTTGCCGATAACATCACCATCGACTTCAACAACGGACAGGATACCGGTACCTTACCGCCACGGATCAAATCACTGGCCGCTGCAGATACCATTGTCGTGACAGAAGGCAACACAACCATCTTCTGTACAGCAACAGACCCGGACGGATCCGCCATGACCTATCAATGGT
>SKSI01000102.1 GCA_007123065.1 Bacteroidales bacterium | reverse complement strand
GTGTAAACAGGATCAAATCACCGGCATGACTGATGGCTTCGCTCAATTCAAATTCCATTTCCTTAATAATGGGTTGATCTAAATCCTCTTCGTTGTGAATCGTAAGGGAAATGATCTCCTTACCGGGTACACCCTTCTGCAGGCTTTCAATGTATTCATCCGGATTTCCTTTTAATTCAAGATCGCGGCGAACGGCATAAGCGGCATAATCAGTCTTTTCAATCCTTGAGGTCCCTGTGATATGACCGTCTGAACCGATAGAGAAATAATATTCTTTTTTCTCATGAGAAAGAAAACTTGTTTCGAGCGCAAGCCAATCAGCATTAACTTCCCCGATCAATCGGCCTTCTCCATTCAAGGCTCTTGTTGGGATCATACCGGGGGGACAAAAAGGATCGGTGGCATCCAGTAACAGGTATTCATTATGATCAAGCTTTACAGCTGCCAGAACGTAGTTAAGTCTCGACATGGTTGGAAACGACTTGATAACAATGCCATTGTCACGGGTACTGGAAATTACCGGATCAGCATTCAGGCCAAGCTCCCTCAGTGCGGCAATCAGCATGAGGTTCACATCCGCAGCGTTTCCTGTTCCTTCTCGCAACACATTTCGTGGAGTTCCACTTGAATAAAACCCCCTTCGTCCGTTCCAGCGGATATTGTCATGAATGTAATTCAAAGCTGCGGCAATTTTTTCCATTTCGCTGCCGGATTCAATTTCGAGAGATTCCATATCCTGACGCAATTGTCTGCTTCCGGAAAGAAACCCACCGAAATTTTCATCTTCCCTTAGCCGGTCGTCAATGTCGAACCAACTGGTGGTATAAAGGGTGGGTGCCCTCCCGGGGAACATAATGCTGGACAACTCGAACCGGATCATCGACAAATAATTGCGAATATTGGTAGTAAATGGCTCGGAGCGCATCGCGGGAACATCACTCATTACCCATTTATAGTTTGTTGTTGTCGCTGAAATCACATTACTACCACCCTGTTGTTGACTTCTCCCGGGAAGCAAAAAATTTACAGAGGCTATATCCTGTTCTGCAATATCCAGGTCCTCATAACCCTGCATGTAAAACTGGTAATTATAAAACTCCGGAAGTTGAAGGTTGTATTCGCTGTATTCAACAGGAACAGAATACTGAAACTGCCAGGTGGGAAGATTGTACATAAAAGGTGAGCGTATGGTGTACCGGTATTCAACAATAGAACCAGGTTGAATATCAGGAAAACTGAATTTGATGGTTCTAAGGTTATCTGAGGTTCTTTCCGAGATCCCGTCTCTGGCCCTAATCCGGGTGGAACTTACCCGTTTGCCACCAAGATTGTGCACATATCCCCTGAAACGCGACATGCTCTCGCGGGTCCCGCTAAAATCCAAAAGCGGAATGGATAAATCGGCCCAATCGAACCCATCTTCATTCAGGATTTGCAAACGAATTTTCCTTTCATAAACATAATAAAAACTACCACTCCTTGTATCAAGATCGAAATAAGTATTCCCATAATTATATAAAATCACTGCGGACGCATCAACGTCCTGATCATATTCTCCCTGGATAAAATCTTCGGCAGATACCTGTCCAAGACTAAATGGTTGTGCCTGGGCATTGACAAGAGAAACGATCAGAAATAAAAATAAAAAGCAAAGTTTTGCCAATGGTTTGGTTGAAGTGCTGGTATACATAAGCAGGTGGGTTGAAAGGTTAGAATAATTGCAACAAAATTTCGAAAAAACGCACATATGTTCTAATTTTGCCGAAAAATAATACTTTTTTTAAAAACAAACATAAATAAAACAAAAAAACCAACTTATCGAAAAAAGAGATTGGGATTCTCCTTGTGTTCGATGATCCATCCAAAAATCATTAAATATGAAATTCTTCTTTTTTATTATTCTGCTTTTTTTTCTCCAATCAAACTTAATTAGCAATTCACCGCCCTTTGAATTTGGCAAGGTATCACAAGAGGACCTGGAAGTGGAATATTTCAGAAACAAATATCCTGACGAACCGGCCGTAATTATTGGCGATATTGCCGATTGCAGATTTACCTTTAATAATAACTCTGGCCGTTTCCAGTTTGTATTCGTTCGCAAGATACGGTTTATGGTGCTTAAGGAAGAAGGCCTGGGTTATGGTGATTTCAGCATACCGTTTTATGAATCGGCTAACGGAAGAGAAGAGATTCTCAGGTTCAGGGCACATGTGTACAACCTTGACGGAAACAGGGTAAACAGAACGCGGATCAGGCCCAGACAAGGGTTTGAAAATGATTTGGGAAATAATTGGAAAGAACTGGTTTTCGCATTTCCCGATGTACGGGTGGGCAGTCTTATAGAAGTAAGGTATGAAATTGTCTCTGATTATCTTTTTAACATGAGAAGCTGGAGATTTCAGCACGAAATACCGATCATGCACAGCGAGTATAATGTCAACCTGCCATCATTTTTCCTCTATATGGCCAGGTTCAAAGGCTTGTTCGAACTGGACGTAAATGAACAAACCAGTTCGTTGCAAAATTTCCGGTATACGCGACAAATCACCCAATATGGCCAACAGAGAGAGGGACAATCATTCAATATTTCTGCTTACAGCACACACTTCAGGTGGGCAGCGAAAAATCTTGACGGACTGAAAAAGCAACCATACACCGATAACATCAATAACTATCTTGGAAGGATCTTTTTTGAAATGACCAGTGAACAGTTCCCGGATCAGAAGCCTATTCATTATACGACCACCTGGGAAGATGCTGCAAGGTACATTCTGAATCACCGATCCTTCGGACAATACCTGCTAGATGCCAGAGCAGCAACCTCTTCCCTGGCTATGGAGAATGACAGTGATGACAAGAAAAAGCAGGTGGACCGGGCGCTGAAAGCCATTCACGAACGGGTAAGCTGGAACCGCGACGCCTCTTTCCTGGCCGATCGATCACCAGAAAGGGTATTGTCTGACGGTTCCGGAAACAGTTCAGAAATAAACCTTTTGCTGGTCAGCTTACTCAGAAATTTAGGGCTTGAATCATATCCCGTTGCCTTAAGCACAGTAGAGAATGGTGAGTTGTTCTCCGACGCTCCCACCATCAGTCAATGGAATTATGTAGTGGCACAGGTAAGATTGCCCGGAGAAGAACCGATGCTGCTTGATGCAACAACGGCCTTCCCACATGCAGGGTATCTCCCTCAAAGGGCAATAAATGGCAGGGGCCGGATTTTTGACAGCCAGGTAAATGAATGGGTAAACCTGGAAAACAATATCTCCTTCAATCTCCACAAAGCCTATGAAATCGAACTTGACCCAAATGGCAACCTGGAAGGAACATTGGTTTATACATGGAAGGATTTCGGCGCTTATTCCATACTCCAGGAGCTGCCCACCGCTGACAACCACCGTCTGCTGGATGAATTTATCGATGAAACAGGCGCCCGGATCAACGACATCCTACTGGAGCCTGCCATTGCAGATAGTGACACCCTTACAGTAACCCTGAAAGCCAATTTCCGGATACCGGCCTATGCACAAGTGCTTGATGGCGAGATGATCATACCCGGTCTGCTTTTTGAATCACGCAGAGTGAATCCTTTTACCAGCGAAGAAAGATTATACCCGTTGGTATTCCCCTATAACGCCAGCTACTCATACAGCTTTTCCCTGAAACTACCCGATAATGCAACAGTTGACTACCTCCCGGAGCAAAAAAGCAGACGATGGGGTCGTTTCTCACATCAATTTAATTTTCTCGAAAAGGAGGGTGCAGTCTCTATAACCGGGGTTGTTGAAAACCATACCCGGACAGTCGACGCAAGTCTGTACGTGTCGTTCCGGAATTACATGAACCGTTTATCAGAGGACAATTCAGATCATATTATCATCAAACTGTAGAAAAAGCGTCAGCGAAGAATCTGTTAAGTTTTGCTTGTCAAACAGATCCTTCACGGAGCATGCCCTGAACGAAGTGAATGGGTTCAGGATGACAAAACAATCACGAATCGATCATCGTAAATCGGCAATCGACAATCAATCCTGCGCGTAGCTTTCGATCGGATCGCAGGTGCAAATCAGGTTGCGATCGCCGTAAGCATCATCAATGCGGGTGACGGGAGTAAAGTACTTGATCTCCTCCGACCATGGTAACGGGAATGCTGCTTTCTCACGACTGTAGGGTTTATCCCACTCCGAGCTGATAACCATAGCTGCCGTGTGCGGTGCATTTTTAATCACATTATTATCCTTGTCGGCTTTGCCCTCTTCAACTTCTTTTATCTCTTCCCTTATGGCAACCATTGCATCGATAAACCTGTCAAGCTCTGCCAGGGGCTCACTCTCGGTTGGTTCCACCATGAGCGTACCGGGAACGGGGAAAGCCACCGTAGGCGCGTGAAAGCCATAGTCCATCAACCGCTTGGCAATGTCGATGGCATCAATAGAAATGCTGCGCTTGAACGGGTTGCAGTCGAGGATCATCTCGTGGGCCGCCCAGCCGTTTTTACCGGTGTACAGCACCTTATAATGCTTTTCAAGCTTTGCCTTCAGGTAATTGGTGCTTAGAATGGCAATTTTTGTCGCTTCCTTCAGTCCGTCACGACCCAGCATTTTAATATAACCATAAGTGATGGTCAGGATAAAGGCACTGCCGAACGGAGCTGCTGCTACAGCATGAATGCCATTTTCGCCCCCTGTTTGGTGCAATGGGTGTGCCGGCAGAAAAGGCAGCAGATGTTCTGCAACGCCAATAGGTCCAACGCCGGGACCTCCGCCTCCGTGGGGAATGGCAAAGGTTTTGTGCAGATTCAGGTGGCACACATCGGCACCACAGATCCCGGGATTGGTATACCCGACCTGTGCGTTCATGTTCGCGCCGTCCATGTATACCTGACCGCCGTTGTCGTGGATGATTTTCGTCACCTCAAGAATCTCCTCTTCAAACACACCATGTGTGGAAGGATAGGTTACCATAATGGCTGCCAGGTTGTCCTTATGCTTTTCTGCCTTCTGTTTCAGATCTTCAATATCAATATTGCCATCTTCATCACATTTGACAACCACCACCTGCATCCCGGCCATCACGGCACTCGCGGGATTTGTTCCGTGAGCTGACGAGGGGATCAGCGTTACATTTCTATGCCCTTCTCCCCTGCTTGCATGATAGGCACGGATAACTGCCAGGCCTGTATATTCGCCTGATGCGCCTGAATTCGGCATAAACGATATCCCTGCAAACCCTGTGATCTCACTCAGGTCACGCTCCAGCTGTCTGATCATTTCAAGATATCCTGCAGCCTGGTCATCCGGCACAAAAGGATGGATATTGGCAAACTCCGGCCAGCTCAAAGCAAACAGCTCAGAGGCCGCATTCAGCTTCATGGTGCATGAACCCAGGGGGATCATCGTTCGGTTGAGAGCCAGATCACGGTTCTCAAGCTTTTTCATGTACCGCATCATCTCCGTTTCTGAATGATACGAGTTGAAGGTTGCTTGTTGCAAAAAATCGCTCTCGCGGTGCAACTCCGCAGGAAAAGTATCAATCTTTTCACAAGCCACCGGATCACAGACGAACTTCACAAAAGTTTCTCCTGCAGCTTGTGCAAAAATATCCAGCATTACATTTACCTCTTCGAGTGTAGTGGTCTCATCAAGACTGATCCCCACATGCTTGTCGTCTACCCTGCGGAAATTCATATTTCTCGCATCTGCCATCTGATGCACCTTATCGGCAAACAGATTTTCAGGTAAACGGATCATCAGGGTGTCAAAAAAGTGCTTGTTAAGCTGTTTATAACCATATTTTTCCACTTCTGAGGCCAAAACACCAGTCAAAATATTGATATGACGGGCAATCTTCTTCAACCCTTTGGGTCCGTGATACGTGGCATACATGCCGGCAATGGTAGCCAGCAATGCCTGGGCAGTACAGATATTTGATGTGGCGCGCTCCCTTTTGATGTGCTGCTCACGGGTTTGCAATGCCATACGTAGCGCGTGATTGCCGTTCCGGTCAACCGAAACGCCAATGATGCGTCCGGGGATGGCACGTTTAAACTCCTCTTTGGTTGCAAAGAAAGCGGCATGCGGACCTCCGTAACCCATGGGTACGCCAAACCGCTGCGATGAACCGACAACAATGTCAGCACCCCATTCACCGGGAGGTGTCAGCATGGTCAAACTGAGCAAGTCTGCAGCAACGGCCACGCGAACTTCATGTTCTTTGGCAGCCTCTATGAAATCTTTGTAATTGTTGACGGCACCGACGGAGTCGGGATACTGCAGCAACGCACCAAAGAAGGAAGCATCCGGTTTAAAATCATAGCCACCGGTCACCAGTTCTATTCCCAGAGGCTCTGCACGGTTCTTCAACACGTCCATGGTCTGTGGGAATACCTTTTCAGCAACAAAAAACTTATTGACACCTTCTTTTGCCATTTTGCGCGGCCTGCTGTTAAATAACATGATCATCGCTTCGGCAGCAGCTGTTGCTTCATCCAGCAATG
>SKSI01000114.1 GCA_007123065.1 Bacteroidales bacterium | reverse complement strand
TTGGTGATGATTTTGGCACCGGAAGGCAGACGTCGGTGCCAAATTGAACTGCTCGTGTAACCCAGCTGTATGATTATATCAAACCCCCTATCTCTGCTGTCATTGATGCAATTCAAGTCATAAATGAACTGCCCTGGCGTACCAATGGTTTTCTCGGGGTCAAAGCAAAACAGACGATGCACCCCCTTCCAGTTTTTGTCGCGGACCGGGTGGTTGTGCATATTATAGACATAGACAGCATAACCCAAGGAAACCAAACCCAGGGAGAGATGTTCGGCCAGCTCCTCAAAACCGCCATAATGGTTTGGCACACCCCGGCAACCCAGTATAGCTACGGCTGTTTTTTTTGTTCCACCTTTTTCAATCATCAGAACCGGATAAAATAATTGGTGATGTGACTGTATCAAATAAAAACAATACCCTATCTTTGTCTTGTAAAAATACGCAATCATTTCATACCAATCAGCTAAACAGCATATCATGACAGGTAAAAAGACCCTTGGCATTTTGTTCTTAGTCGGCGGAGTGGCTTTGTTTTTTATATCGATCTACGGATACCCTCTGGGAATCGCCCAGCAGGAAAGCTTTGGCGCACTTCAGTGGCTTGGCACCCTGGTTGGTGCAACATATGCCGTTTACGGAATTATAAAACTTCTGCGAAGAAAATAGTGTCTGTAAAATAAAGCGGCTTTGAACAGGAAGCCATTTCCGGTTGTTGCTTATTTGTAAAATCAAAAGACAATAAGCGATGAAAACGTTAGACAAAATCATTACCTACCTGTTTGCAATCATTTACCTGGTTTTTGGACTCAATTTTTTCCTGGGCTTTCTGCCCATGCCCGATCTCGAAGGCAATGCGCTCGAATACATGGTGCTCTTGAGCACGACCGGTTACATGACTGCTGTTAAAATACTGGAAATTATCGTGGCACTTATGCTGTTGCTGAACATTCAACGGCCGTTGGCCTGGTTGCTGATCGCACCGGTAAGCACAAATATACTTATGTATGATGTGTTTATCGTTGGTCTGCCCACCCTGGGTTTGCTGATGGTGCTGCTGAATGCTTATATGATCTATCGCAACAAAGCGAGCTACGCAGGTATCATCAAATATTGCTGATGCGTTAACGCGAGATTATTTCAGATACCGTTCCAGCCATCCGTAAAACTCATCGTACCATAACAACGAGTTTTGAGGGGTGAGAATCCAGTGGTTCTCATCGGGATAATACACAAGGCGTGCTTCCAGTCCCATGTTTTTGTAAATATTGTAAACCAGGAAGCCGTGTGCCACCGGGACGCGGTAATCCAGTTCGCCGTGTATGACCAGCATCGGGGTGGTGAAGTTTTCTGCAAACTGCGCCGGGTTGATGGCATTCATCTGATCTTTGTTCTCCCAGGGTGAACCGCCGTATTGGTATTCCCTGTTGGCTGAAAAGTCTGATGCAAATTGCAGGTGCAGGTCATAAACTCCTGCATGATTGATCAGACAGGCAAAACGGTCGGTATGCCCGGCAATCCAGCTTACCATGTATCCGCCATAGCTGCCACCCGTGGCTGCCATCCGGTCTTCATCAACAAGGCCGCGCTCAATCATATAATCGGCAGCCTTCATGATGTCGCGGAAGGGGAGTTCTGAATGGTTTCCGTGGATGCTGATTGCAAAGTCTTGTCCGAAACTGGTAGATCCGTGAAAATTAGGCATGGCTACAATATATCCGGGTGCGGCAAAAAGCTGGCTGTTCCAGCGGAAGTGGAAGGAATCTCCAAAAATGCCGTGCGGTCCACCGTGAATCATCATCACCAGTGGATATTTCTTATCAGGATCGTAGTCGGGTGGGTAATTGATGAACATCTGCACGTCGGCTCCATTGGCACCCTTGTAAGTTATGTTTTCAATCTCTCCCCAGTTGGTGTGGTCTACAATCTCATCATTGAAGCTCGTCATCTTGTCAAGATGCCCCCTTCGCAGGTCCAGACGATAAATCTCAGGTGGAGCACTCAGATTGTGATGGTTGAACACCATGTGACGTCCGCCGGCAAGTGCGGCACCATTGTTTGTGCCTCCCCTGAACACTTCCGTGTGTGGTCCCCCATCAGAAGAAATGCTGAAAACGGACTTCATGGCGCGGTCTTCTGCATGAAAATAGATGGTGCGACCGTTTTCCGACCAGAACCATTGTTCCGCGCTCAGGTCAATGTCATCCGTTAATGTTCGGATGCTTCCGTCTTGTGTGTCGTATAGTGCCATTACCACCTTATCGGCGTAAAAGTGATAAATGCTTTGTCTCCCATACAAAATATAGCGGCCATCCGGACTATAAACCGGGTTCATGTCATTTGCCGGATTATCAGCTGTGATGTTTGTAAGCAGGCCGCTGCCGTTTGCTGGCACAAGAAAGATGGCGTGATTTGTCCTTTCGAATGGGGGCTGTGTGGAGTTTTTGCTCACGGCAATGGTTGTTCCGTCAGGCGAAATATCATACGAAACACCGCCCATCAGTCCGAAAAAATTGCCATTGTCAGGCATCAGGTCTATGGTTTCTTTGGTGTTAAGATCAATGGTAAAGAGGCGTGATACATATTCATCGGTTAGCCAGCGATCCCAGAAACGGTACATGTTGTTTTCCGTTACTTTGGCGGTAACCTTACTGTTCCTTTTGGTTTCCCGGATTTCACGAAGCTTGTCCCAGTCCCCATCATATTCAGGCAATATATTGGCTGCAAATGCAATGCGGTTGCCGTCAGGAAACCATTTCAATCCATAAACGCCAACGGGAAGATCGCTGATTTTGCGTGCTTCACCACCTGACATGTCCAGAATGTAAATTTGCCCTGGACCATCATGCCGGCGTGATATAAAGGCAATTTTTTTGCTGTCCGGACTCCATGCCGGGCCGGAGTCAGAGCCGCTGAAGGTAATTTGACGAATTTCACCAGTTTGGTTGTTCAAAAGAAACAAGTTGCTTTCCCCGGAACTTTCTTCAATATCATAAGAACCCACATTAAAAACAGTCCAGTTGCCATCAGGTGACACCACCGGATTGCCTGGTCTTTTCATTTCCCACATGCTACGCGGGTCAAAAGGTTTCAGGTCCTGGGCTTGCAGGGTAAAGAATCCCAAAAATAAAATGGAAAATAAGACAATTGTTCGTTTCATTGTTTAAAAAATTAATTGGTTGTTGGTTGGTTCGTAAGGGCGAAAAATTTTTCGCCCCTACGTTAATTGATTGGGTTTATGGTATGATTTTCATGATGATTTTTCCCCTTACCCGTTCGGTTTCGATCATTTTATGCGCTTCGGCACCCTGCTCCAGCGAAAACGCCTTTTCCACATAGGCCCGTACCAGCCCTTTTTTCATCAGGTCAGCGATAAATGTCAGATCGGTGCCAAGCGGTTTGGCCATCACGGAGGCTGCCTTTTTGTCTCTCAAGAAGTTGAATGACTTCTGAAGCATAATACCTGCACCGGGGATGGTTGTAATGTATATTCCTCCGCTGTCAAGAATTTTTTTGCACTTACCGAAAGAACTTTTGGCAACAGCATCATATACTTTTTGATACTTTTGATCGGTTTTAGTGAAATCATCCGTAGTGTAGTCAATCACCTCATCTGCCCCCAATTCCTGAACAAACTCAATGTTTTTGGTGCTGCATACCCCGGTTACATGTGCACCCATTGCTTTGGCAATCTGGACGGCAAAGCTGCCAACACCTCCTGAAGCGCCATTGATCAGCACTTTATCATCAGGGTTTATTTCTCCTCCTTTGCGCAATCCCTGCAAAGCAGTGAGTGATGCCAAAGGCGTTGCTGCCGCATCCTCCATGTTGATCACATCCGGCATGTGGCACAGCCAAGCTTCTTTCACAACAACAAATTCAGCATAAGCCCCACCCCTGAAGCCCAGCATGGCAAATACCTTATCACCGGGCTTGTACACTGAATTTTTGCCGGCCTGTTCTACAATTCCCGCCACATCGCCCCCGAGAATTTTTGGGAATTTGCTTCCGGTCAGCCACTTTAAGGAGCCATTCCGGATCTTATAATCAACAGGATTTACGCCTGCGGCGTGCACCCGAATTAGTACGTCACTGCGTCCTGGCTTGGGTAAAGCCGTTTCAACAATTTGTAATTGCTCCGGTCCGCCATATTTTAAAATTGCAAGTGCTTTCATGTGGAATATTTGTTTGTTGTTTGTTGTTTGATGTTCTTTGTTGAAATTTCCTGTCATTAGTAGCGTTAGCGAAGAATCTGTTAGCTTGCTGAGGGATCCTTCACTACGCTTCACTTCGTTCAGGATGACAAGGAGTTCCCTCCCAGTAATCCAACTTCAATGTTTTACGAAAATACGAAAAAACATCTGTTTTTCAATAAAACAACAGGCGAATGCATTCCAAAAGGAATATAATTATTAAATTGCGCTGATGAATGTAAAAAGAATATTGGTAACAGGCGGTGCCGGCTTTATCGGTTCACACCTCTGCGAATCGTTGCTTAAAGAGGGTCACGATGTCATTTGTCTCGACAATTTCTTTACCGGGACAAAAACCAACATCTTACATTTGATGGACAACCATCGGTTTGAGCTGATCCGTCACGACATCACAAAAGAAATATTTCTTGAAGTAGACGAGATCTACAACCTGGCTTGTCCGGCGTCACCCATTCACTATCAGCAGAATCCCATCAAAACCATTAAAACATCTGTGATGGGCGCTATTCACATGCTTGGTATGGCAAAGCGGATTGGAGCCAAAGTGCTACAGGCATCCACAAGTGAAGTTTACGGGGATCCAAAAGTCCATCCCCAGCCGGAAAGCTACTGGGGTAATGTGAATCCTGTCGGCATTCGCTCATGTTATGATGAAGGCAAGCGCTGTGCTGAAACTTTGTTTATGGATTACCACAACCAAAACAACGTTCGAATCAAGATAGCACGGATCTTTAATACTTATGGGCCCAGGATGCAACCGGATGACGGCCGTGTGGTATCTAACATTATTGTTCAGGCGCTTCAAAATAAGCCAATAACAGTTTATGGTGACGGCAGCCAGTCCAGAAGCTTTCAGTACATCGATGACCTGCTGGTCGCACTGATCCGGTTTATGAATTGCGACGACTCAGTTACAGGACCTGTCAACATAGGAAATGAGCAAGAGTTTACCATTCGGGAATTGGTAGATATTGTAATGGATATTACCAACTCGGGCTCGAAGGTTGTTTTTCTTCCTTTACCTGAAAATGACCCTTTGCAACGCTGTCCCGACATCAGTTATGCCAGATCGTTGCTCAATTGGGAAGCCAGGGTAAACCTGCGCGACGGTCTGGTTAAGACCATTTCCTATTTTGATGAAATGCTGACCAATAAACCTGACAGTTAATTGTCCGTGGTAGAATAGCAAACAACAAAACAAAAATTGATAATTTTGTGAGATGATACTTGTAACCGGAGGTACAGGATTGGTTGGCTCACATCTGCTTTTTGAACTGGCTTCAAAGGGATACAACATTCGTGCTTTGAAGCGCGAAAGCAGCAATACGGAATTGATCCAACGATTGTTTTCCTGGTATGATAAGGAGAAAGGGAAAGAGCTGTTTAATCGAATTGAATGGGTAATCGGGGATGTGCTTGATATCGTCAGCCTTCAGGAAGCTTTTCAGGGCGTTGAAACGGTCTATCATTGCGCAGCGGTTGTTTCCTTTATGCCTGATGACAGGCAAATAATGATGAAGGCGAACGTAGACGGAACTGCCAACATCGTGAATGTGGCACTTACGAATGACATTAAAAAGTTTTGTCATTGCAGCAGTGTTGCTGCCCTTGGCAGCCCGCAAAAAGGAAATCTCATCGAGGAGTCGCTGGTTTGGAAGACATCATCCACAAATTCCTGGTATGCCATCAGCAAATATGGTGCAGAGCGTGAGGTTTGGCGTGCATCAGAAGAAGGGTTGCCGGTAGTTATTGTGAACCCGACCGTAGTGATCGGTCCGGGTGATCCGGCTCGTTCCAGTGCCCAGCTCTATCAATCGGTAAAAAACGGGATGAAGTTTTATACAAGTGGTGTTACGGGTTTTGTAGATGCGCGGGATGTCGCCGCGATGATGGTACTCTTGACCGAAAGCGACATCATCAACCGGCGGTTCATTCTGAACAGTGAAGACCTTTCCTATAAAGAGCTGTTTACGCTGTTCGCGAAGTACTCAGGTGTCAAACCACCCAAATACCGTGCAGGCCGCTTCCTGAGTGAGATGGCGTGGCGCATGGAAAAGGCGAGAAGTTTTATGACAGGACAGAAACCGTTGTTGTCAAAGGAAACAGCCCGCAATGCAAATATCAAAAGATATTTTTCCAACGAGAAGATTAAAAAGGCATTGAATGTCCAGTTCAGACCTATAGAAGAGGCTGCAGAAAACACCTCCCTGTTTTTTGGGAAGTACCCGGTGTATTTGTCGCCAGACTTTAGAATGCCCTCTTAAGGCTGAGGTTAAGATTGAGATTAAGATTAAGATTGAGATTGAGATTGAGATTAAGATTAAGATTGAGATTAAGGCTGAGCGT
>SKSI01000186.1 GCA_007123065.1 Bacteroidales bacterium | reverse complement strand
GCATCAATTACACATGGGAAACCAGTCTCCTTAAAGATCTGGAACTGATTTTTCAAATCAATAATATCTTTAATCATGAATACGAAAGCAACGCGTGGATTTATAAAGGGGTTGTAGGGGAGCAAGGTCTTGTTGTTATCGAGGATGGATTCTTCCCGCAGGCAGGACGTCATTTTATGATAGGTGTAAATATTCGAATTTGAGTTTGGTATTTATGTAAATTTACTTTACTTTTGGTTGTTGATATTTTTCAGCAACCATTTTTTTATGCAAAAAAGTTGCTGTTTTTGATCAACTAAACAACTAAACAGCTAAACTCCTAAACCATTATAAACATATGAAAAGTATTTTACTTATTGATGACGACCCCGTTGTTCGTTCGCTGGTTTCGGGAATTCTTCGAAAGAATGGATACAACGTATTTGTTGCTAAAGAAGGTCGCGAAGGCATTGATCTTGCAAAGGAAAAACAACCGGACCTGGTGATTACAGATTATCAGATGCCGGGAATGTCAGGGATTGAAGTGTTATCCAAATTAAAAGAAATGGATGCCTCTCTTCCTGTCATTATGCTTACTGCTCATGGGGATGCATCTTTGACAATTAAATCAATTCAGGATGGAGCCTTTGATTTTATTGAGAAGCCTATTAACGCGAAAGAATTGCTCGAAACTGTAAAGGCGGCTCTCTCAACTTTGACACAACTGAGTGAAAAGGAATCGGAACACGAGGAAATCATCAAAAAGACTGATAAAAATATTATGGTAGGTAAAACACCCGCAATGCTGAACCTTTTTAAAAATATTGGCAGGGTGTCGAACAACTATGTTAACTTGTTAATTACCGGTGAAACTGGTGTGGGCAAGGAAAGGCTTGCCAGACTGATACATCACACCGGACCCAACTCGGACAAATCTATTGTCCTGATTAACTGTAAAACAACCGATAAAACTGAATTGAAAGATCTTTTTGATAAAGGGGTAGAAAATGGAACGATATTGCTTGACGAGGTTGGTTCTATGGATATGGATGTCCAGTTAACCCTGATAAATCAAATTGAAAAGGCTCACCAGCAAACTGAAAGCGGCATTAAACCAGCTTACCGTATAATATCCATTGACCGTAGCGATCTGAATGAACTATCGGAAAAAGGACATTTCCTGAAAGAGTTGTTGTATCATCTGAAGGTGCTGGTTTTTGAAATCCCTCCATTGCGCGACCGCAAAGAGGATATTCCGTACCTTGTGCATCATTTGATTCAGCATTTGAATCCTGAACTTAAGAAAAATATCAATCATATTGAGGATGGAGTTGTTCCGTTATTGCAGGCATATAAATGGCCCGGGAATGTGAGAGAGCTTAAAAATGTTTTGATCCAGGCTCTTGTGCTCTCCCAGGGCGATACGCTGCAGAAAAAGAATATTCATATTGAAGGTTTGCCATCGGCTCCAAAAGAGCAAAAGGAAGTTTTAAAGTCGGAATTGAGATCAATGGCTGATGTTGAAAAAGAACATATTGCCGAAACCTTGCAGGTGCTCAGGTGGAATAAACAGGAGACTGCAGCAGTGCTGGGTATTACAAGGCCAACACTGAATGCAAAAATTGAAAAATACGGTTTGAAAAAGCCATAAAATGAGGAGTGGGTTGCAACTCCATGTCAGTCAATATGTTTGTGAACGGCGTATGCTCGCCATTTGCTGATCACATCCTGCATATCCTGAGGAAGCTCAGAATCAAAGTGTACATATTTATCGGTTGTTGGATGTTTGAAACCGAGTGTTTTCGCGTGCAAAGCGTGTCTGGGAATAATGGAGAAACAATTTCTGACAAATTGCTTGTACTTGGTGTAGGTTGTGCCCCTGATAATGCTGTCACCGCCATAGGTGAGATCATTGAAGACAGGTTTCCCAATGTGGCTTAAGTGTGCCCGGATCTGATGGGTTCGCCCTGTTTCCAGTTTGCATGAAATCAACGTGACGTAACCGAACCTTTCAAGTACCTTGTAATGCGTTACCGCCGGCTTTCCATAAGTACCGTCAGGAAATACATCCATCACCTTTCTGTTTTTCAGGCTCCTGCCTATGTGGCCCGTGATGGTGCCTTCATCTTCATCAAAATCACCCCAGACCAGGGCCTGGTACAAACGGTCAATTTCTCTGTCGAAAAAGTATCTGGCAAGCTTGCTTTGGGAGAATTCTGTTTTGGCGATAAGTAGCAAGCCCGACGTGTTCTTGTCAATGCGGTGAACCAGTCCGGGCTTGATCTCATCATCGTTTTGCCTGGGAAGGTTGCCAAAATGATAAACCAAGGCGTTAACCAGTGTCCCTGTATAATTTCCATAACCGGGATGAACTACCATTCCAGGCTCTTTGTTCACGATGATGATTTCCTGATCTTCATATACAATGTTGATGGGAATGTCCTCCGGTATCAGTTCGATCTCTCGCGGCGGGTGCGCCATTACGATACTGATCAGATCACCTGGTTTGACTTTGTAATTGGGTTTTACGGAAGAATCGTTTACCAGAATGTTGCCTGCCCGGGCAGTGTTTTGAATCTTGTTGCGGCTGATTCCCTCGATCTTCGCGTGGAGGTATTTGTCAATCCGTAACAGTCCCTGCCCCTTGTCTACATCAAACCGGTGATGCTCATAAAGGTCTTGCTCCCCCTCATCGTGGTCATGCTGCTGATCATCTGTCTCTGAATTGTCTCTGGTCATAATAATTATCTGCTGATGATGAAGCGGGTGGTTTCAATTAAATGGCCGTTCGTAACCCTCAGGATGTATATTCCGTTTTTGAAGTCTGAGACATTGATTGTAGAGATGTCCATCCCGGAACGCATCAGGCGACCTGTTGTATTATATATATGGTAAGATGTTTGGCCGGTATGCCAATCCTGTGCATCCACATCAATAAAAATATAATCTCCACTTACAGGATTGGGGTACAACCTCAGCTGAAGATCTGCTTCCGGTAAATTGCCTACCCCTGTGGTTGCTTCCCGGTGCATAACCGGACGAATCATCAAAGCCCCCTCAAAACCGGATTGATACCAGTTTCCATCAGACTGAACCCCATCTTTAATAAAAAGACGGTGCTGTACATTGTTGCTGCGGTCAAATCCCAGAACGAGCGAGTTATTCAGTGTCACATTCCCTGTTTGGCGAATACCTATATAAAAAGTGCCGGAAACCTCCACCATCTCTTCGAGGGGGATGGTGAAAAAGACTCCTTTGTCTTCCGGAGTATATTCCACCTCCTCCGAGCTGTATATCTTGTTTTCAGGTTCCAGACTGTCATAAATACGGACTTCAAATGCCCTATCTGCGTCCTGGTTGTCAACAGTATCCATAAAATAGACCCGAATCGCTTTCAGGAGGTCGGAGTGTGCTGTAGTAAACATAAGGACACGTTCAGGATTGAACCCTTTTACCAGGTGGATTGACTCTGGATTCCCATAATCAAAAGCAAAATAATCCTCAAAAGCCTGATGGTATACAATGGTGTCATTTCTTGGAGCAATATCACCATCGGGTGTTTTGTGAAGTGCGTGAATGACATCAAAGTTTCTTTTCGCAGCAGGTATCAGCGGGGAAAATGGGTTGGGAAGGACGATTGGTGTGGCGTGCGGACCGTGATCCTGATATCCGGATTCTTGAAATGGAGGGATCAAAGCGGACCCACCCAGATAGGTTGCGATGGTTGTGCCACTTTCGTCCTTAACGAAATATCTGTAATTGTAGTTATGTGTGACTGCATCGAGATTGCTGATCCTTACTGTGAAACGATCACGCAGCCAGCTTGCAGGGTCTGCAATATACTGCGACCACGGGATGGAGGTGTAATCCTCCAGAATGGTTTGTCCCGGTGCAGCAAATGCGATATCGTTGTAAGCGGTTTCAAAAACGCTGCGCCCCTGGTCCAGATAAACATAGTCGATATTCCAGATGCTTCGTGTTCCGGAATTGTTCCACTGTCCGATCGGTATGGCTACATAATTCAGAAAACGGAACTGGAAATCCTCCCTGAAAAAATCTTCATCAACAATAGGAATACTTACCCGCTTGAAATAGGGAAAAGTGTCCTGTGAGAATTCTGAGAGACTTGTCCCGCTGGCAGACCAGACCGTTTCCCAGAGATCCTCTTCGTCCGGGTCATCATCACCGTTGTCGTCACCGTTATCCCCTCCGTTGTCTTCGTTGCTATGGTCTTTTGCGTTATCTTCCGGCAGCCGGAACTGCAACACCAGCGATTCATCCCTGGAAGGGTTGCCTCCTCTGCCTTGAGGCTGGTAATAAAAGCTGAGTACCAGGGAGTCTTCCGGTAAAAAAGAAGACAAATCGATCGGATGTGTGGTCAAAAAATCGGCTTTGTATTGAATGTTTCCAGGTTCAATATGTTCGTAAATCTCTCCTTCGGCATCCAACATGTCAAATGTGGCCACCCCGACAGTCTTTGGGTGAACAGCAAACCCGGTATTGATGTAAACGTTCTGATCTTCCCAGAGATTTATATCAGGATAAGGACCTTTGTATGAAAAATCATCCCAAAAAGGAAGAGAAAGGGGCAAATCAGTGCTTTTAACAACATTCAGATGTTCCTGAAGTACTTTTTGGGACTTAGCGTGGTTCAATGGAATGGGTTTAACAACCTCCTGAGCGTAGGTTGTGTTCATTCCAATCATCAACAAAAAAATAATTAATAAATAACTGACTCTCATTCAATATTTTAATTAGGATCATTCGGTTTAATGTCTTCGAAAGGGGGCTCATACCAAATATCGATAGCTTCACCTTTTCGGATGGTGCTTTTCCCATCAAATTCCGGAACCTGTCGCAGAACAATTGCATGATCACGGCTTGCTCCATTTTCAAAAACTTCGCGACCAACAACGATGTCCATGTCTTTGAGTTTTAGCCTTGCGGCGTCGGGTGTCATTCCTGCCAGGTCAGGTATGGGTACTGAAAACAGTTTTTCAAGATATGCTTCAAAGTCAAATTCTTCTGCTGAACGGTACACCAGGTCTACCGTGCTGCCGGCCTGCAGATAAACCGGTTCATCAAGTGGATCCGGGTTTTGCCTGTATACCTTTATGTTTTTGGTGGAATCGTTATAAAACGTCTCTTGACCCAGGTTCAATGATGCACTGATCAGGGTACGTGCGGCCTCTTCTGGTGTTTGTCCGATCACAAAAGGCACAAGCGCAATATTCTCTCCGAGTCCTTCGCCAAGAACAAGGTTGATCCTTGTGCCTACAGCCACAGGGGCATCTGCCTCAATGATGCCGTCCTGGTATTTCTGTTCGAGAACAACATTGCGTGCAATATCCGGTTTGTATTCGATGCGTCCGATTGCCAGTCCGTGTGTTTCCAGCAACGCCACAGCTTGTCTGCGCGACAGGTCAGTTAAATCCGGCATAGGAACCATTTCCTGTAATACGGCAACCGTAGTTAGGTATATGGTTCTGTTTTTCTTCACCTCTGTGCCGGCCTCCGGGTCCTGCAAGGCAACGCTTCCTTTGTCACGGTTGTGGTCGAAAATCGAATCATTGATCGTATAGCGGAGATTGAATTCCTGAAGCAGATCCTTTGCTTCTTCAAGCTGCAATCCTTCAAGGTCGGGGACATGAATGCCACGCCCGTGCAGTGTGTAAATATCCAGCAGCTTCAGTGCTCCCCACATAATCGCTATTGTCAGGGACGCAGCCAGAATCAGTTGTTTTAAGAATTGTTTGCTGAAAATGTAGCTTCGAACGCTCATTGAGGCCTGTGTTTGTTGTCTGTACAATCAGGCAAAAGTAATATATTTTCCTGTGAAAGGGTTACAGACAAACCCTGTCATAATTTTATGAACGAATTTTTCTGATATTTATGTTACAGTAAGCAATATTTTTATCTGGCACAGTCTCATTTAAAACATGGGTTTTGATTTGCAAAAACCCCCATTTAAATAAAAAAAACAGCGTCATTTTGCTTATTTCGGTTAAATTTGCCTGTTAAGAATTTATTTTTCGACAGATTGTCTGGTATGAGAAAAAAAAATATTGCCATCATTGCCGGCGGCGATTCCGGCGAATATGTGATCTCGGTCAAAAGCGCCGGGATGATCCGCGAAAATCTGGATAAGAACCTCTTTGTAGCTCATCGGGTTTTGATTGCAAAACAGAAATGGATGTATGTTGATGATGATGGCAATGAGCATCTTATTGATAAGAATGATTTTTCTGTTTTACTTGATTCCGGCAGGCTGTATTTTGATTGTGCCCTGATTACTATTCACGGCACCCCCGGAGAAGACGGGTTATTGCAGGCCTACTTTGAGCTTATCGGAATTCCGTATACGACTGCCGGTGTGCTGGCTTCTTCCCTGACATTCAATAAGTATTATTGCAACCTGGTTGTTTCAAAACTTGGATTTCCCGTGCCCCGTGCCACAATGCTTAAAAAAGGGGAACCCTATTCAGAGGTTGTAATTGTTGAAGATCTGGGGATACCCGTGTTTGTAAAACCCAATGAAGGGGGCTCCAGCCTTGGTATGACTTTTGTTCATGAGCCTTCGGAGCTGGGTGCGGCCATTGAATTGGCGTTTGATCACGACGATACCATATTGGTGGAGGAATATCTTGAAGGTGTTGAACTAACTT
>SKSI01000030.1 GCA_007123065.1 Bacteroidales bacterium | reverse complement strand
GGCATTGCAGGCATTCCCGCTGACAAACGTATCTCTTCAACAATGTTGTATAACTGTGGATAATCCTGTTTTTTGATTTCACGGGCGTTGCTCATCCTTAGCATAATCGACTTACCCTGAGAAAAAGCAACGATCATCATAATGAAATAGATCACCATAGCGAGGATGATACCCACAAAACCCCCTTCCGGATCAATGGCAATGCCGATCACATATCCCAGTAATACCAGTACCACACCCATAAGCATGAGTAAAAAGAGCGATTTGCGCTGATTTTTTCTGATTACTTCCCACATAATGTAGCAATATTAAAATGAGACTTTTGGAACAGCACGTTCTGACTTGTCTTCAATCTCAAAAAAGATCTCCTTTTTAAACCCAAACATACCGGCTATGATGTTTGAGGGAAATATCTCCGTTTTGTTATTGAAGAACAATACCTGGTCGTTGTAGTTTTGGCGGGCAAAAGAGATTTTGTTTTCTGTGGATGTCAACTCTTCTTGTAATGCCAGAAAGTTTTTATTCGCTTTCAGGTCCGGATACGCTTCCACTGCAATCTTGAACTGTCCGAGGGCTGATGTAAGCCTGCTTTCAGCAGCTGCTTTATCAGTTATACCGGATGCTTCCATCGCCTGTGCGCGCATTTTGGTGACTGCTTCCAGGGTTTCCCGTTCGTGCTTCATATACCCCTTAACCGTCTCTATAAGGTTGGGAATAAGATCATAACGACGTTTGAGTTGCACATCGATCTGTGCCCAGGCATTCTTTACCTGGTTCCTGAGCTTTACCAAGCGGTTATACATACTGATCAAACTGATTACCAGAATGATAGCAATTATTAGAATAATAATCGTGGTTGTTGTCATAGGAATAGATTTTAAGTTCGTGCAAAATTAATAAAATCCACGCATTACACAGCCTGCTTCTATAATTAAATATGTTCGGACAAACAGGTTAAACCCTGTATTTGCAAATCTTAACCTTATCCTTAATATTCTTATTATTTTTGTATTTTTCTAATAAAAACTACAAAAATGGAGACTTCAGCTTTTGCCATAGGCACCAAGATAGAACACCCGCAGTTTGGAGTGGGTATTGTTACGAAACAGTCGCTTACGACTACACGAATTTTTTTCCTACATAAAGGCGATAAGGAGATTGCCAATAGTTTTACCGGCTTAAAACTCATTGAAGAGTCTCATGTTCAGCAAGATGGGGAAGGGGGAAGCAGCTCCTCCATCAGTCTTGCCGAACTTGAAAAAGTATTTACCAACGTCTTGCGCCGCTATGCAGATTTTCCGGAAATTATCGAAATTGGCGACCGGTGGAAAAAAGGGACGATGATCCTCAAACCCGGACAAGTGAATCTTCAATCCAAAGAGATCCCCATAGATATGTTCTTTAAAAAGATCGTTCTAGTGCGCGAACGCTTGCGAGTTTTGGAACAACGCATCAACAACAACGAAAAACTTGGAGAAGAGGAAAAAATACACCTGCAACAATACATCACCCGTATTTATGGATCGTTGACCACATTTAACGTGCTTTTCAAACACAAAGAACAACATTTCGTTGGGGAGCGGGGTTAATTTTCACATTTTGAGCTTAAAAACTTATATGATAATGAGCTCCCTGCTTTTCTAAATCACAAAATAATATATTAACCCTTACTTTGGGTCAAAAAGTAAATAAAATATCCCTTACTTTGGGTACAATATTCTAAAAAATAACCCTTACCCCGGGTCGGCAAAAAGGTAAAACGCTATTAGAAGAAGGATTGGGACTAACCTGCCAGTCAAGAAACAAGCGTGAGTATCTTTTACCTTTGAAGGATCCGGGTCTTTTGGATTTCACTATCAAGGATAACGAAAAAAACAAACAGCGGCGGTATTGCAGTGCGGCTAAAGGGGAGGAGTTTTTGAGCCGGGTGTGAGGTTTTCCCGTTATGAAGGCACAAGGGCACACAAAGACAGTATCTTCATGCCTTCGTTCATAGTTTCTCCTGCTCAAACTTTACCACTGCCTTTCGTTTCCATCTTCCGGTGAGGTAATAGATGTAAGCTGCAATGAAACCAAATGTCCATGCAACGGGAATACCCCACCAGATACCTGTTTCACCGTATTGAAGCGACAAAAAATGTGAAGCCGGGATGCGTAACAACCACAGCGCGATAAGGGTGATAAACATCGGTACCAAAGTATCACCTGCACCGCGCATAACAGATTGTGTGACAAACATGGCGGCAAATATGACATAAAAGGAACTGACAATGATCAGGTAATTGTACCCGATGTCAATTACCATTTCGTTGTCGGTGAAAACTCCCATAAGATGTCGTCCGAAGAACCATGCCACCAGGGTCACTGTGAGTGAAACAGTAGTAGACATAATCAGCGTGGCACGCAATCCTTGTTTTACTCTATCCGGACGATTGGCTCCAAGGTTCTGGCCTACAAAGGTTGTCAGCGCCAGCCCAAAATTCATTGCGGGCATTGCTGCAAATGAATCAATGCGCCAGGCAATGGTGTATGCTGCAATGGTATCGGTGCCGAATCGGTTGACAATGCTGATCAGTGCGAGCATCCCTAACGAAACAAAAGTATGTTGCATTCCTGTTGGAATCCCGATACGCAAACTTTTTTTAAAGATATCCCAGTCGAAAACCAGACCCTTAACAGCCACGCGTATCAGCTTATGGGTGCGATTCAGATAGATCACCGACAGACCAAAGGCAATGCCCTGTGCCAGAACTGTTGCAAAAGCTACTCCGCCAATACCCCAGCCAAATACCAATACAAATAACAGGTCAAATCCAATATTCAGAATAGTAGAAATGATCAGAAAGTATAAGGGTGTTTTTGAATCTCCAAGTCCACGCAGAACAGCACTGACGGCATTGTAGCCAAACATCAGTACCAAACCCGCGGCATAAACACTAAAATACAATGTGGCATCAGGGATAAGGTGGACAGGAAGGCCAATCAGCCGCCATATGTCCTCAATAAAAACAAGTCCGAGTATCGTAAGAAAAATACTGCCGATAAATAAAAAGATAAAAGCTGTGTCGATCGCACGACGAATCCCTTCATAATTTTTCGCACCATAATATTGAGAAATGATGATTGTTGTTCCGGTAGTGATGCCGATCACCAGACTTACAAGCACAAATATCACGGGAAAGGAAGCTCCGGCAGCTGCAAGTGCCTCTGTGCCTATGTATTGGCCTATAATGATGGTGTCAACGATGTTGTACATCTGCTGAAACACATTCCCTATAAGCATCGGCATGGCAAATATCAAAATCTGCTTTGCCACCGGCCCCTGTGATAAATCGCGCATAGCTGCAAAGGTAAGTGAATTAGTTGTTGGATGATTGGTTGAATGGTTAAATGGAGAGTCCACTCCAAAAAGTCAAAAATGCCACAGATGCACAGATTAATACAATTAACTTGCTCGCAACTTATTGATAATGATTAATATATTATATACAGCAAATGTTTTGATTATCAAAAACAGATTTTAGGAGTGGACTCAATGGATGGATGGTAACATGAATACTTAAAGACTTTCTTCAGGTTTCCGAAAAAACCGTAAATTTGATTGACTTTTCACGCGCTGCGTGCAAAGTCAGCCAATAAACGATTCAACTATTCATCAAATCAACCCGGGCATCATGGATATTTCAGTGGTCATTCCCCTTTATAATGAAGAGGCCTCTCTGTCTGAACTTTACGAGTGGATTGACGGCGTGATGGATAACCATGGCTTCTCTTATGAGATCCTTTTTGTGGATGACGGGAGCAAAGACAGCTCGTGGGCAGTTATTGAGAAGCTTTCTTTGGCCAATCCGAATGTACGCGGTATCAGTTTTCGCAGGAATTATGGAAAGGCCGCAGCGTTGAATGTGGGTTTTCAGCATGCTGAAGGGGAAGTGGTGATCACGATGGATGCGGATCTTCAGGATAGCCCTGAGGAGATCCCTGATCTCTATAACATGATCAAGAAAGAAGGTTATGACATGGTGAGCGGATGGAAAAAAAAGCGCTACGATCCCTTATCTAAAACCATTCCGACAAAACTGTTCAATTTTGTTACACGTATTGTATCCGGTATCCGTTTACACGACTTCAACTGTGGGCTTAAAGCCTATCGAAGCGACCTGGTTAAATCGATTGAGGTTTTTGGTGAAATGCACCGCTACATCCCGGTTCTGGCCAAAAGAGCTGGTTTCGGACACATTGGCGAGAAGGTTGTGCAACACCAGAAGCGGAAGCATGGTAAAACTAAATATGGACCTGGCCGCTTTTTTAAAGGTTTTCTGGATTTACTGACAATTAGCTTTATGACCCGTTTTGGCTGTCGGCCAATGCATTTGTTCGGACTGCTGGGAACATTGCTTTTTCTGGCCGGACTTGTCATCGCCGGATATCTTGCTTATGGAAAATTTATCCTTCTTGAATACCGTATGACTGAGCGTCCGCTATTCTATTTTGGCTTACTGGCAATGATCCTCGGAACTCAACTATTTATCGCCGGATTCCTCGGTGAATTGATCTCCAGAAGCGCACCGGACAGAAACGTATATCAGCTCAAACAAATGACATCCAACATCAAAGTTTCTGACTGCGAGTAATTTACCTTCTTTATGCAAAAAATTGTCATACTTGGTTCAGCATATCCTTTGCGAGGTGGAGGACTTGCAACTTTCAACGAAAGGCTTGCAAGGGCTTTTATGGAAGCGGGTCATGAGGTGATTATTTATACTTTTTCGCTGCAGTATCCCAAAATCCTGTTTCCGGGAAAAAGTCAGATGTCGGATGAAGGGTGTCCGGAAGATCTGGATATAAGGGTCAAGGTCAACAGCATCAATCCATTCAATTGGCAAAAAACAGGGAAGGAGCTGAAACAGATGAAACCGGATATCCTGATCATTCGCTACTGGTTGCCTTTTATGGCGCCGAGCCTGGGGCGGATAGCTGCCATCACAAAAAAAAATAAACATACCCGGATCATAGCCATTGCAGATAATATTATTCCCCATGAAAAGCGTTTGGGCGACAAGCATTTAACCCGTTATTTTGTTAAAAAACCTCATGCTTTTGTTTGCATGACAAAAAAAGTGCGGGATGATCTGATCAGCTTCTCTGTAAAGGCCGAACAGATCAGACTCGTGCAACACCCGCTTTATGACAATTTTGGTGATAAGATGGCAATGAGCGAAGCCCGAAAGCAGCTGAAGCTTCCGGAGGATGGAAAGATTGTTCTGTTTTTTGGTTTTATAAGAGATTATAAAGGCCTGGATCTGCTGATACAAGCGATGGATGATGACCGACTAAGGAAAATGGATGTCAGGCTTTTGGTCTCTGGCGAATTTTATGTGAAGCCTGAGAAATATTATGATTTGGCAGAAAAGCTTCGGGTGTCAGACAGAATCATCTGGCATACTGAATTTATCCCGAATGATAAAGTACGATATTATTTCTGCGCCGCAGATGTTGTGGCACAACCATACAAAAGTGCAACACAAAGCGGTGTAACCCAGATCGCTTACCATTTTGACAAACCTATGCTGGTTACCAATGTGGGCGGACTTCCTGAGATGGTAGAGGATGAGAAGGTTGGTTATGTGGTCAATCCCGATGCCATTGAAATCGCAGATTCTCTTGCAGACTTCTTTGAAAAAAACAGGGCAGAGGCGATGACCCTGGGTGTACGAACAGAGAAAAAAAGATTTTCCTGGGAGCGTTTTATTCAGGCCATCCTTAACGAATCGCATGAAGAAATTATCAGATAATGCGTCAACTTACGATTCGCAACAGACTTAAAGATATATCCGGTTCCAAGAGTGGGTGGACCCTTTTTCTGGATCGTGACGGTGTGCTGAATCGCAGGCCGGGTGATGCTTATGTGATGCACCCTGATAAATTTAAATGGATACCGGGTAGCCTGGAAGCCATGGGCATTTTTCCGGATTTTTTTGATCGGATTGTTGTGGTTACGAATCAACAAGGGATTGGTAAAGGGTTGATGACAGAGAAAGAGCTTTTTCAAGTGCACGCGCATATGTTGGATGATTTAAAAATCAGAGGAGGCAGGATTGATGCCGTTTATTATGCTTCAGGATTGCGTCATTTGGATTCCTTCAACAGAAAACCGGGAGCAGGGATGTTTATGCAGGCCAAAGGAGACTTTCCTGAAATAGATTTCAGGAAATCCGTTATGGTCGGAGATTCTTTCAGCGATATGTTGATTGGTTATAGATTGAATATGGTAACTGTTTTTATTTCCACGGCAAAACTATTTCCCAGGCAATATGGTTATATGGCAGATTATCAATTTTATAACCTGATTGCTCTATCTGATTATATTAAGAAAGCCCGGACACATTCCAGCACATAGGTTCAGCAAATCAACAGTAAACATAAAGGATTGCATACAAAACTGCCGGAATCAGTTTCAGCAATTATATATGTTTATTATAAAATTATTACTATACAAATTACATTATTTGCGACAGGACTTAATAATTCATAGCAGCTAACCCTTTTAGTTTATGGAATTTCCTCTTTTCTCCAGCAACTGGCCAGAATATTCTATGTTTTTTGAGTAATCAACTACAGAAAAGGGTAGGGCATCATCGCACTCTTTACAACAACCCTTTTAGT
>SKSI01000183.1 GCA_007123065.1 Bacteroidales bacterium | reverse complement strand
TATAACTCGGGAAGTTCAGGGCGACGACAAAAGCGATCTTGTTGTTGTAGAGATCGTCAGATACGTGGGCTGCGGGGCTGAAGGCACCAAACATCTGGTCGATGCGGTGTATCGGGCCGCGGTCTTCGTGCAGCTGGCGATTAAGCTCCAGGCTGATACGGTTCATATACCCAAAAAGGTGTTCGAAATAATGTGCCAGGCGATCAAAAACTTCATCAAGTTCTTGCTGGTCAGCGATAAATGATTGCATGCAGAAATTTTCAAACTCTTGTGTGCTGCCATCGCTTTCGCGCCAGAGTGAAGCAGCCTGGTTTACACCGCGGCTGATGCGATCATGCCGGGCGTCACCGTGCTTTTCAACAAGCTCATTAATGACAGCTTCAACTGTGCTGTCTTTAATTGGACTGTCATCGCGGGCATCGGGCGCCTGGCCACAGCCTGCAAGGATGAATAAGGCGGAGATCATTAAAACAAGTTTTTTCATGGGTTTGGTTTTGATTTTGTGTCTGTGTTTGAAAGGTTTGGTATTTCGGTTTGACAGGTCAAACCCTGTTATTACGGGGGTGCACTCCCGTATTTTAGGGCATTTTTTTGCAAAGTTATAAATTCTCTGCAGTTATTTTTTGCCTGGTTAGGGGCAGGGGCAAAAACCTTGGTGAGCGCTTTTTTTAATGTGTTCTCCGTTAACTCATCTGCCAGGCACAAACGATCAATGGTATTCCGTCTGGTGTCCATTCGTCAATCGATAACCGAAAAACAGCTTTTTGTCCAATGCCGGCAGCTTGAGCGACTGCAGCTTGTCCGGTATGCTTTATGCGGCATCCGCAAATGGCAACAATACAAGACAGGCATCCATTTTACAAATCTAAATGGTCAGGTAAAGATTTATATGTACAGTTTATTTTTTAAAAACAGATTTTATTTTTTTAGAAAGCTCTTGATAAACAGCACTGTTTACTGCCAGAATCTCTTTCCCAAACACAAAATTATCTTTTTTTGAAAAATCACTGACAGCCCCTCCTGCTTCCTTTACGATCAAACTGCCGGCAGCTACATCCCAAGGGTTTAATCCATATTCGAAAAACCCGTCAAACCGGCCACAGGCAACGTAAGCCAGGTCTACTGCAGCACTGCCGAAGCGGCGAACGCCATGGCTATTGCGTAGACACCAGGTGAAAAGCTCCATATACTCATTGAGCTGCGAATAGTCGTGATAAGGAAAACCTGTGGCGAGGAGGGATTCTTTTAAAGAGGTCGTTTCAGAAACCCTGATCGGATTATCGTTAAGATAGGCACCGCCACCTTTCCATGCATAAAAGCATTCATCCTGCATCACCTCATAAACAACCCCAATCACCATTTCATCGCGGTGCATCAAAGCAATGGATACACTGAAACAAGGTACACCGTGTATGAAATTGGTCGTGCCATCCAGCGGGTCCACAATCCATTTGTGATCATAGCCTTTCTTATCGATGCTTTCTTCTTCAACAATAAAACCTGCTTCGGGTAAGATCTCTTCCAGGGCTTTCACGATTCTTTTTTCCGCAGTGGTGTCAACGTGGGTGACATAACTGTTCAGGCTTTTCCTTTCAATATCGGAAGCACTCAGAAGCGGCAGTTCCTCACGGATGTATGCACCGGCATCCCGTGCTATATCGCATACTACCTGGCAGATTTGTCTGTATTCTGTTTTCATATCAAATAAACGTTATGCGCATCCAGCTTGTTCAACCTGACCGCTTGTGTGGTATTTACACGTGCTGCATCATAAACTGTTTTCACTTTTATGTAGTTTTCTGTAAACCCAAACATGAACCCATCGTGTGCATCCCTTTCCCAGAGCACATTCGTCTCAAGACCCCGGTTTGAGAGCAAGAATTGCTTTTTTTTCTTCGCGCTCAGCAGTTGCATTTGTTTGGATCGCCTTTTCCGTTCGGATGGATGCACCATTTGTCCGGATTGCAGGGCGCGTGTATTTGCCCTTTTACTGTAAGTAAAAACGTGTATGTATGAAATGTCTTGTTTTTTAATGAATTGATACGATTCATTAAATTCCGCTTCGGTTTCACCCGGATAACCCACGATCAGGTCTGCAGCAATGCAGGCGTGCGGAACCAGTTCCCGGATCTTTTTTATCCTGTTGCTGAAAACATTTTTCGTGTAGCGTCGGCCCATTTCTTTGAGAACTGTGTCACTGCCCGATTGCAAAGGGATATGAAAGTGTGGCATCAGCTTCTCATCATCTGCAACAAGCTGAATGATTTCGTCGGTCAGCAGGTCGGGTTCTACAGATGACATGCGGATCCGTTCAATTCCATTTATCCTGACCAGCTCACGCAGGAGGTTTGCAAAGGATTCTCCGTGAAGTTTGCCAAAGTCGCCTATGTTTACTCCGGTGAGTACAACCTCTTTCATGCCGGTGTCCGCGATATTCCGGGCTGTTTTTATTGTTTCGGCAATGGTGTTGCTGCGGCTTTTCCCGCGGGCCAGGGGAATGGTGCAGTAAGCACATTTGTAATCGCAGCCGTCCTGGATTTTGAAAAATGAGCGGGTGCGACCGCCGGTAGAGAAACTGGGTACAAAGGTGTCGAGGTTTTCCCCGGCAGGTTGTTTTGCGTCTTTGTCCGAACGGTTTTGCCCAGCTTCCTGCAAATGATCAAACAGGTTGAACTTTTCTGAGTTTCCCAGCACCATGGATACTCCGGGTACATCCATCAACTCTTCGGGATTGATCTGTGAGTAGCAGCCAATCACAGCCACGTGTGCTTCCGGGTTGTTTTTCATGGCCTGCCGGATCAGGGTTTTGCAACGCTTTTCCGCGTTTTTGGTCACCGTGCAGGAGTTGATCACGTAAATATCCGCACTCTCTTTAAAGGGGACAATGGCATAACTGCCGGTACCAAACTGCCGGCTGATGGCGTCCGTTTCACTGAAATTCAGCTTACAGCCCAAGGTGTTGAAAGCGATTCTTTTCTTTTGCTCCATTTCCCTGCAAAGTTACTTTTTTATCCAATAAAGCGATGTCATTGCTATCTTTGCCTTTGCCATGAAGCATGCCAACATCCCCATATTCATTCCCATGCAGGGCTGCCTTTTCGATTGCGTGTTTTGTGATCAGCACAAAATCACCGGACAGGAACCGGTTATGTGCGATGATGAGATATTACAAAAAATTGAAGCTCACCTGCGAACGATTGCTCCCGAAAAAACAGATGTACAGATTGCCTTTTTTGGAGGAAGCTTTACAGGCCTGCCGCTGGAGCAGCAAAAACATTATCTGGGTCTTGCCGGCACATTCCTGAAAAGCAAAAAAGTAAAGGGGATCCGTTTGTCAACGCGTCCCGACTACATCAATGAGAAAGTGTTAACCGTGTTGAAGCAATACGGTGTAAATACGATTGAGTTGGGTGTTCAGAGTATGGATGATTCCGTTTTGCTGCAGGCAGGCAGAGGCCATACAGCGGAAGATGTGCACCGGGCTGCGGCACTGATCCGCTCAGCGGGATTTTCAATGGTTTTGCAAATGATGCCCGGACTGCCGGGAGATACCTTCGAAAAAACGCTCGAAACAACCAAACAGATCATCGCTATGGGTGCGGACGCCGTACGCATCTATCCGACATTGGTAATAAAAGGCACAAAACTGGAAATGCTTTACAGTCAGAAAAAGTACAAGCCGCTTTCACTGGACGAAGCTGTTGACCTGTGTAGCATGATTGTGCCACTTTTTGAGGATGCAGGTGTAACCATTTTGCGTCTGGGTTTGCACCCCTCAGAGGGTTTGTTCCATGGCAATGAGCTTGTTGCCGGGCCATTTCACACGGCTTTTGGTGCAATGGTGTATTCGAGGATCTGGTATCACATACTTAATGGACTGCAATCGGGAATCGGAAACAAGATTACGGTAACGGTTCACCCAAAGGAGCTGAACCACGCCATCGGATACAGAAAAACCAACCGGATGATGTTATTGGATCGGTTTGAAAGTGTGCAATTCCGGACTGATAACACTCTTTTGAGCAGAGAATTTATTTTGGGAATAAACCGATGATGTTCATAGTCGACAAAAAAATACCGGATGATGCCAAAAAACGGCTTCGCGATTTTGGTGATGTGATTGAGCTGGAAACATCCGGGATCACCTATGATGCCATTTCCGGCCATCCTGACATCTTTTTTTGTCGGGTTCCCGGTGGAGTGGTTGTGGCACCTGGCATTCCGGACGAAATTTTGAATAAAACAGAGTCCTTTGGTGTAAATATGATTCCGGGGAGCGAAAAACCCGGTTCAGCATATCCAAACACTGCGATATATAATGCTCTGGTAACAAACCAATATCTTATCCATAACAAGAGCGTTACCGATCCTGCAATTGTTAATGCAACCAAAGGGTTGCGCTCTATTCACGTAAAACAGGCATACACGCGTTGCAATCTGATTGCTATGAACAAACTGTTTGTCACATCAGATGTGGGTATCCATAAAAAGCTTATTGAAGAGGGGCTGAATGTGCATCTTTTTAATACAGAAACAGTGAAACTCCAGGGCTTCTCCCATGGTTTTCTCGGAGGTGCCTGTGGTGTCTGGGAAGACCGGTTTTTTGTTTGCGGAAACCTGAATTACTTCCCGGACGGGGAAAAATTAAGACACATGGTAACAAACGCTGGTTACAAGCTTACCGAGCTGTATGACGGACCACTTATTGACGGTGGCGGGATTATTGCGCTAAACTCAGATGGATGAGCTTTTGTGTTAGGGTTTATGGTACGACCAGTCGTAAACTTTGTGATCCGCGGCTGCCACTCAGGCGAATGATATATGTTCCGGAATCCATCTCAGCTGCATTTACGGCCACGGAATATTCTCCGGTGTACCATGCCGGGATGTTCACCCTGCGGATCAACGCACCTGTCAGGTCTATGATTGTCAACTGATAGTCATCCTGGTGTTCAACAGTGAATTCAATTAGCGCTATATCGGTTGCCGGGTTGGGTGATATGCGGAAACTATTGGCTGCGATGCCTGTATTGATATCCCGTATGCTGGTTTCATCACCATCATCATCACCATCATCATCACCATCATCATCACCATCGTCATCGCCATCATCATCCCCATCGTCATCGCCATCGTCATCGCCATCGTCATCGCCATCGTCATCCCCATCGTCATCGTCATCATCATCATCCTGAACAGCCTGGAAAGGAGGAAGTTGGTTTGTAATGCAGTGAATGGCGCCTTCCCAATGGATCATAGCGTTGCAGTCGATCCCGATGATCTCTTTTTCAGGAAGCAGGTCCTGGTAGGCTTGTAGCGCAATGGCATCCAGTGCATGACTGTATGTAGGTACCAGAACGGCATCATTTACGATGAGGCTGTTGATATAGGTTTTCCAGTTGTCGGCTTTATGTATTTGCACGATTTGATATTCTTTCCCTTCGGGGTGTGTAAGCGATTCCAGAACTGTTAAATTGTCTTGAAGGATTTGATAATCAGAATGCCAGGAATCTACTTTGCTGATGATAAAAGTGGTGTCGTTCAGTAACTTCACCTGCATATCCAGGTGTCCCCAGTAATCATTTGACAGAGCCTGAAAGGTGAATATCTCTTCTATACCCATATAGGTTTCCAGGATGGTATCTATGTGTTCGGGCGGGATTCCGGGGTTGTTGGTGTAAAGCCTGTCTGTGGCAAACAATCTGTTATGGCTGTCAACCAGGTAATTCCCTCCATCAAAAATGATATGCGGGAAGTCATAATAGTTCAGTTCCCAGTATTGGGCAAGACGTTCCGGGAGGTCCTGGTCGCCATGATTGGTTGCAAGATCATTGAAACCGACCAATGCAAGATGGTCGTCATCATAGATGCTGAAAGGGCCGTGATCCCGAATCCATATTCTGTCACCATACACGCCGATAAATACAATATTATCGAGTGGTATTCCATTGTCAGACAGCGTGTTGATCATGTTTAGCCTGTGGCTGTCGTTGTTGGTTTGGAAGAATAGGGTAGCTCTTGACTGGATACCGTTCGCGGTTGCCATTACAATGTAGTCGTAGGCGGAATTGTTGCCCGGGTTCCAGTACATCACGACGCCTGCAACCGTATCATACTCGGCGATCGTGCGCGGGTTGACCGGCACATCCATGTCGGGCCGGTTACCGGCATTCGCTTCTGACCAGCAGAAAATACTGATAATAACAAGGAAAAGGATTGAACGTATACCTGTTGATGCTGATCCGGGGACTGTTGAGGTCATTTTGAGATTATCAATTAGTGTAGAATATTCAGCAAATATACTAATTATACCTGATTCAGAATATTTAAATGCCAGTTGTTTATAACATTTTTACCAATATTCATTAAAAATATTATCTTTGCCCACAGTCGACATTTGGTTTATATTATTGAACCCTTGAAGGATTTGTTTATGGTGGTTTACAAAATTTTTTTCCAGGCTTTGGCGGCTATTCCGAATTAATTGGTTATGCTGGTTTGCATTATGATGCAAATAGTTTTGGATAAAGATTTGTAATAACCTTAACAGGCTGTTTCAAGGGCTTTTTATTTGAATCACATCATTATTAAAAAAATAAATCAATATGAAAAAACTATCAGTTATTGCTTTTGGAGGAAATGCCTTGCTGAAAAGTGGTCAAAAAGGGACCATTGAGGAGCAGGAGCAGAATGT
>SKSI01000029.1 GCA_007123065.1 Bacteroidales bacterium | reverse complement strand
CATCCAAAACCATGGCCTCGGCGTCACCGCGACGGGCAAGCTCAAGCTGCTCCTCAAACCTTTTCCGCTGATCCAGCGGATCATTGAGCTCGCTGAATGCGTTGCAGATCTCCTTGCCATTACAAATTGCTTCAAAACGTTCTACAAGACCTGGCTTGGAACGGTGCTTTTTTGCCAGGGGCGACATCTCAATCGGGTAGTCGGTGATAAAAGTGGGCTGAATCAGATGTGGTTCACATTTCTCACCGAAAATTTCGTCAATCAGCTTTCCCCGGGCCATTGTTTCATCAGTTTTGATGCCGATCTCCTCAGCGAAGTTACGCATCGCATCTTCATCCATATCAGAAACATCCATGCCTGTAAAATGTGCAATGGCCTCATACATTGTGTATCGCTTCCAGGGACGCTTAAAATCAATTTCGTGTTCACCGACTTTGATTTTTGTGCTGCCATGCATATTCATCACTATGTCCTCCACCATCTCCTCAACCAGATCCATCATCCATTCATAATCCTTATAAGCGACATACAGCTCCATCTGAGTAAATTCAGGATTGTGAAAACGGCTCATCCCCTCATTGCGAAAGTCTTTGGCAAATTCAAAAACACCATCATAGCCGCCCACGATAAGCCGTTTGAGGTAGAGCTCATTGGCGATGCGCAGGTAAAGGGTCGTGTCAAGCGTGTTGTGATAGGTTTTGAAAGGGCGAGCGGCTGCACCACCATAGATCGGCTGCAAAACCGGGGTTTCCACCTCAAGATAACCTTTGTCGTTAAGGAAATCGCGCATGCTGCGGATCAGCTGTGTGCGACGGCGAAATAATTCCCTGTTTTCAGGATTCACGATCAGATCGATATATCGCTGACGGTAACGTTGTTCCGGATCTGTGAAAGCATCATATACCTTCCCGTCTTTTTCTTTCACGATGGGTAACGGTCTGAGTGATTTGCAAAGCATGGTAAATGACTTCACATGAACGGTAATTTCTCCCATCCGGGTTATAAAAACAAAACCTTTAACACCAATAATATCGCCGATGTCGGTCAGGCGCTTAAATACGGTGTTGTACATGGTTTTGTCCTCTTCCGGACAGATTTCGTCCCTGTTGAAATAAAGCTGTATCCGTCCGCTCTCATCCTGAAGCTCTGCAAAAGAAGCACTTCCCATAATGCGCCGGCTCATGATCCGCCCGGCAAGCTGTACATCCTGGTAGAGGCTTTTATCTTTGGGAAAAAGTTCCAGAATTTCTGAAGCTGTTGCGTTCACCTGCCAGGTTTCTGACGGGTATGGGTTGATGCCGAGTTCTCTTAACTGTTGAAGCGCATCACGGCGCAGTTGTTCCTGTTCACTAAGTTTTTGCATTTTTTTATTCCGATTTGTAAGAACGCGCAAAGTTAATGAATATCATCTATTTTTGTATTTGAATGCGGCATATTGTTTAGGTTGCTTCAATTCATTGATTTCATTTACTATGGGAAGAAAAAGAAAAAAGGATCGGCCGTTGCTTGAGCAGGTTACGATAACCGGAGTGGCTGCCGAAGGTAAAGCCATCGCCAGGGTAGGGGAAAAGGTGCTGTTTGTTCCTTATGCTGCTCCCGGAGATGTGGTTGACGTGCAGGTTAAGAGGGTTAAACGCAATTTTATGGAAGGTGTCATAAAACGGGTTCATCAATGGTCGGATGAACGCATTGACCCGTTTTGTGATCACTTTGGCGTCTGTGGCGGTTGCAAGTGGCAACATTTGCCTTATGACAGGCAATTGTTTTACAAGCAACTTCAGGTTACGGATCATTTAACGCGAATAGGTAAGATTGATCCTGCCGACGTGGAAGTTCTGCCCATTGCCGGTTCTGCCAGGACAACATTTTACCGCAACAAGCTTGAGTTCACTTTCAGCAATAAAAAGTGGCTGCCCCGTGAAGTGATTGATACCGGTGAACCGGTTCATGAGATGGATGCATTGGGCTTTCATATTCCTGTTTTTTTTGATAAAGTTTTGGATATCAGCAAATGTTGGCTGCAATCCGAACCGTCAAATGAAATACGTCGTGCCGTCAGGGAATTTGCTGTAAGAGAAAGGATGACATTTTACGATATCCGTGCCAACAAGGGGTTGCTCAGGAATCTGATCGTCAGAAACACATCCACGGATGAGTGGATGATCCTGATGGTTTTTGGTTCAAATGATCAGGATGCGATAGATCGTCTGATGAATTTCCTTACTGAACGTTTTCATGAAGCTACAACCATTGCATACATGATTAACGAAAAAGCCAATAGCACCATTGCTGATCTGGATGCTGTTATATTTAAAGGAAACCCCTACATTGAAGAACAAATGGAGGATTTGCGGTTTCAGATAGGTCCGAAATCTTTCTTTCAGACCAACTCCCGGCAGGCTTGCACACTTTATGGTATTGTCCGGGATTTTTCCGGGCTTACCGGAACGGAAATCGTTTATGACCTGTATACAGGCACCGGAACGGTCGCTTGCTTTCTGGCTTGTCATGCTCAAAAAGTTGTCGGCATTGAGTATGTGCAGGAGGCCGTGGATCACGCAAATATCAATGCCCGGCGCAATGCGATAAATAATTGTGATTTCGTTGCCGGAGAAATGGCAGAAGTTTTAAATGATGCATTTATGGACCATCACGGTCGCCCCAGCGTGATTGTTACAGACCCGCCCAGAGCGGGGATGCATCCGAAAGTGGTCAGACAGATTGCTGAAAGCGGCGCTGATAAAATTGTATATGTAAGCTGCAACTCGGCAACCCAGGCACGGGATATTGAACTGCTGTCAGAAAGGTATAAGATTGTTAAATATCAGGCTGTGGATATGTTTCCACATACCCACCACGTAGAAAATGTTGCCTTGCTTGAACGAATTCGTGCCTGAAAGAAGCTGGAAGCTCGAAGCTGGAAGCTCGAAGGAAGAAAAAGGCTGGAAGCTGGAAGCTCGAAGGAAGAAAAAGGCTCGAAGCTGGAAGCTGGAAGCTTGAAGGGTTCGCGGCATTAAACGGAACGCCCTGAAAATAACAAATAGTTACGAAATTATAAAAAGATCAATCATAAAAACCATGACGCGCATAATTCACCCCAACAAAGGAAATGATGAAGCAGGTTTTTTTTCAGATACTTCAGAAAGAACTGCTGTCGTTTTAGGTGCTACCGGTCTGGTTGGCAGTCATCTTGTTCAAAGGCTTCTTGAAGATAATCGTTTTGGGAAGATCAAGGTATTCACCAGACGAAATCTTGCCATTACGTCAGAAAAGCTTGAAGAGCATATTGTTGATTTTGAAGATGCAGAACAATGGAAACATCTGGTGCAAGGTGATGTCCTTTTCTCCGCTTTGGGCACTACCAGGCGAAAAGCCGGTGGCAAGAAAGCGCAGTTTCGTGTTGATTTTCATTATCAATATGAGTTCGCCAGGATTGCCGCGAAAAATGGCATGTCGGCCATGGTGCTTGTATCCTCTATTGGTGCCGCCCCGAACTCAAAGCTGTTTTATCCAAGAATCAAGGGTAAGCTGGAACAGGAAGTTGCCTTGCTTGGATTTAAACATTTGGTTATTATTCGTCCGGGACCATTGTATGGACCCAGACCGGAAAGGAGAACGGGAGAAGCTTTTGGGGTATTTGTAATCAGGGCACTAAACCGATTGGGGATGATGAAGAAGTATCGACCAATTCATGGAGACCAGGTGGCCGCAGCGATGATTCGATCATTGCTGCACTTAAAGCGCGAACCTGTGATCTGGTCGGATCAGGAGGTTGTATAGTGCTTGTTTTTCAACAGATAGTTTTTTGCCGGTTTGATGTCATTTAAAAATTGTCGTGTATCTTTGGAAATCAAATGTCCTTGATAAACAATTCGACATTCAGGCGTTTAAGTCTGAGTCATATTTAACCATAAACCAATGAAAAATATAATCCCTTTTATGCTCATAATGATGGTGATGGCCGGGTGCGGCCCCTCGGGAAAAGAACAGAAAATTCAACCTCCGGTAGCAGATGTTCATGAAAAAGAACTGGTGATTCACGGTGATACGCGCGTCGACCCTTATTATTGGATACGTGACCGCGAGAATCCAGATGTTATCAGTTACCTGAATGCTGAAAATGAATATCTCGATGCTGTAATGCAACATACAGAGACATTGCAGGAAGAACTTTTTCAGGAGATGAAGGGGCGTATTCGTCAGGATGATGAATCAGCACCATTTTTCCGCAATGGTTACTATTATTATACACGTTACGAAAAAGGAAGCGAGTATCCGATCTATTGCCGAAAAGCCGGGGCCCTGGATGCTGAAGAAGAGATTATGCTTGACGTAAATGTGCTTGCTGAACCTTATCCCTATTATAGGGTCGGCTCATGGGATGTGAGTCTTGATAACCGGTGGCTGGCTTTTTCCATTGATACTGTCGGACGCAGGCAGTATACTTTAATGGTAAAGGATCTGGCTACAGGTACAATTCAGCCAACGGGGATCAGATATGCCGGTGGAGATGTGGTTTGGGCTGCTGACAATCAGACGCTTTTTTTTACTTCTATTGATCCGGAAACGCTCAGGTATGATAGAATTAACCGTTTTAATATTCTTCATGATGAGCATCCGCAAGTTGTTTTTGAGGAAAAGGACGACACCTATTACTTCATCGGAGTGAGCCGTACAAAAGACAACCGGTATCTGATGATTAACTCCAATGCAACCCTGAGTAATGAAGTATTGCTGCTTCGTGCTGATGATCCTGAAGGCGATTTTCAAGTATTCCAGCCCCGCCGCCGTGACCTGCGCTATCGTGTATGGCCTTACAACGGCAAGTTTTACGTGTTGACAAACCACGAAGCCCGTAATTTCCGGCTTATGGAAACCACCGATCAGAACACAGGCATAGATGCATGGCAGGAGGTGATCCCTCATCGCCCTGAAGTGCTTCTGGAAAATGTTGCACTTTTTGATGATTTCCTCGTACTCCAGGAAAGGGAAAGAGGGTTGCGCCAAATGCAAATTATCAATAAAATTACCGGGAAAAGCCATTACCTGCCTTTTGAGGAAGAGGCTTATACAGCTCATATTGGGATCAACCCGGAAATGTCAACTCCTGTTCTGCGCTACAACTACACTTCACTCACAACGCCCAATAGCATTTACGATTACAATATGGAAACCGGTGATCTGGTGCTTGTGAAGCAGCAGGAGGTATTGGGCGGATTTGATCCGGCAAACTATGAAACCAAAAGGTATTATGTAACGGCCCGCGATGGTATTGAAGTGCCGCTAACGCTTGTTTATCGTAAAGGAGTTTCCAATGATGGTAACAATCCCCTCTTGCTGTACGGTTATGGCTCTTATGGTGCCAGCGCCGACCCGCGGTTTAATATCAATGCGTTGAGTTTGCTCGACAGGGGGTTCATATATGCCATTGCACACATCAGGGGCGGGCAGGAAATGGGCCGCCATTGGTATGAAGAAGGCAAACTGCTCAATAAGTGGAATACCTTTACTGATTTTATTGATTGTGCAGATTTTCTTGTAGAGGAGAAATATACGAGACCCGAACGGCTCTTTGCCCGGGGTGGCAGTGCCGGAGGTCTGCTGATGGGTGTTGTGGTCAATGAACGACCTGAGTTGTTTCAAGGGGTTGTCGCAGGAGTGCCATTTGTGGATGTCGTTACTACAATGCTCGACGAAACAATTCCGTTAACAACCAGTGAGTATGATGAATGGGGAAATCCCAATGAAAAGCTTTATTATGATTACATGCTTTCATACTCACCATATGATAATCTAAAGGAGCAAGCCTATCCGAATCTGCTGGTTACTTCAGGCTTATACGATTCACAGGTGCAGTATTGGGAGCCAACAAAATGGGTGGCTAAATTGCGGGTGCACCATACCGGAGACCAGAAAATTTTGTTGTATACGAATATGGAAGCAGGGCATTCAGGGGCTTCCGGACGCTTTCAAAGGCTTCGGGAGCTTGCCAGGGAATATGCTTTCCTGCTTGACCTTAACAAATAATTCAACAAAACCCAAAAACCATCAAGTTATGAAAAGAAATTCCATTATTATTAGCGCGACCATTATCATGGCAATTGTGATTGCTGCCTGCCAGACACAGACCGACCAGGGTATTGAAAGTCGATGGGCAGGTGAAACTGTTCAGGGGGCCATACAAAGTATCGAAAACCAAATTGGTGGCTTTGATCAAACAATGATCGAAACAAACTATCGCTACAATGAACTTTATTGGGCAGGTCAGGATGAAAACTGGGGTTTTGCCGAATATCAGCTGGATGAGATGCTTGGAAGTCTGGAAAAAGGCTTTGTACGTCGTCCGGAAAGACAAGCCTCCTCAGCCCAGTTTGTTGATCAGGCAGCACCAAGACTGATGCAGGCCATTGAATCCGGTGATAAAGAAGCCTTTGTGGAGTCATTCAGGCGCTTTGCCAGCAGCTGCAATACCTGCCATACAATGGAAGATGTTGCTTTTATCCAGGTAACCATTCCTGAAATACGAACCAGTCTGGTCCGCTTTTAATGCAGGCGGTCTTCCTGGTTTCGGTTTTATGAAAAAAATTGAAATCATTATGAAAACTTCAATAGAGATTAGTTTATATCCGCTTGGACGCGAATATATTCCGGAAATTAAAGCATTTTTAAAGCAGTTGAGAAGCTACGGCGACCTCGATGTTCAGGTTAATGGGATGAGTACGCAGATCTTTGGCGATTATCGTACCATTATGAAGGTGCTTACAGACGAAATAGCTCGCTCAT
>SKSI01000005.1 GCA_007123065.1 Bacteroidales bacterium | reverse complement strand
CGCTCAGATTAAGATTACAGCTCTTCAATCAATGACTTAAAGATAACGGTCATCTTTTTTGCAGCCTGTCCTGCAACCTCTTGTACCTCTTCGTGGGTGGTTGGTTTTTCCATCTCTGAGGGTTCTGTGAGGTTTGTGATCACAGAGATGCCAAAGCAACGCATTCCGGAATGGCGGGCAACGATCACTTCCGGGACGGTAGACATGCCGGTAGAATCTGCGCCCCAGATGCGGAACATCTTATATTCGGCAGGAGTTTCCAGAGTTGGTCCCGGACTGCCAATGTAAACGCCGGTTTGGAATTTAATCTTATTTTCCGAAGCGATACGTTTGGCTTTGCCAATCAGTTTTTTGCAATATACTTCACTCATTTCAGGGAAACGGGTGCCAAACTCATCCAGATTTGGACCACGTAAAGGATGTTCCGGGAAGTGATTAATGTGGTCGCGGATGATCATCAGATCGCCCGTTTCAAAAGCCGGATTGAGACCGCCTGCCGCATTTGAAACGAACAAAGTATGCACACCAAGCAGTTTCATCACCCTGATGGGGAAGGTCACTTTCTGCATCGGGTAGCCTTCATAATAGTGAAAACGCCCTTGCATGGCCACAACCTGTTTTCCGCCCAGCTTGCCGAAAATAAATTTTCCAGCGTGTCCTTCAACAGTGGATTTCAGGAAATTTGGTATTTCCTTGTAAGGAATCGTATGGCTGACTTCAATCTCATCCACCAGGCCGCCAAGCCCACTTCCCAAAACGATTCCCGCCTCCGGACTCAAACCGGTCTTTTTCTTTAAAAAATCTGCTGTTTCTCTTATCTGGTCTATCATGCTTTCTGATTTTTGGTTTGGTTGCAAATATACATGAACTTTTTTATTTGAAATTTCACGCAGATAAATAAAAGATGAGTCTGAAATTGCGTTTGGCTTTGTTTAATTAAAAAGCTGAAATGCATCAGGCAATCTGTCTGCCAAATATTGAAGCAGGTTCATTTGTTCGACTTGTCTGTACAAATAGCTGGAAGAAACAAGTTCCGAAGTCAGCAAGTGTCGCGTCTCATCAAAAAAATCAATTACAGCAATTGCAACTGCCAGCATTAACACCCATTTGAGTATGCCAAGAAGAAGTCCGGCTATCCTGTTCACCCATCCCAGCATCATAACTTTTAAAAGACTGGTGAGTATTTGGCTGAAAAGATAAACCAGGGCTATAACAATGGCAAAGATGGTCAGGAAAACTATGATTTTTATTAGTTGGACATGTCTGGTGATTAAAGGTTCAATGATAGAGCCTGCGATGTTTGTTGCAAGTATGCCAAAGAAAATTCCTGTAATTAGTGCAACAATTGTCGCTGCCTCAAAAAAAAAGCCTTTCTGAAAGCCCCGAATGGCGCCTCCAATTAGTACAATGGCGATAATGATGTCCAGAATATTCATGGCTAAAAATGAATCGACGGTTAAGAATTTCCCAGCTCGACCAGTGCGTCAAACGCTTCCCTTTTGAGCGGCATCACAGACAGACGCGCCTGTTTAACAAGAGCAATGTTTTCCAGACGCTGATCGGTTTTTATTTCGGCCAGTGTAACAGGTTTGTTAAAAGCTTTTTCCGGAATCATATCAACCACAACCCATCGATGGTCGTCTGTTGTGGGGTCTTGATAGTGTTCCTTTACAACGCTAGCGATTCCCATAATCTGTTTTTCAGTCACGCTGTGGTAAAACAACACCAGGTCTCCCTTTTTCATTGCTTTCATGTTGTTGCGGGCCTGATAGTTTCTTACACCATCCCAGATCGTGCGTCCATCCTTTTCAAACTGCTGCCAGGAATATGCTCCCGGCTCACTTTTTACCAGCCAGTAATTTGTCATGCCTAGGCATTTAATAAATTATACGTTAGCTCTTTAAGTAACTCTCCGGCATTAGTGGTTTCATTTTCAACACCTTTTGACTTCAAATCAAATTTGCGCAACAGCGCGATACAGCGAATTGTCTGTGGTGCCGGATAATTGCGTGCAGCGCGTTCATAGTCCTTGACAAAGAAAGGGTTGATCGATAATGCTGCTGCGACGTTGTTTTTGCTTTTGTCTGTCAAACTGTGGTACAAGATGATCTTTGAAAAAAACTGGTACAATACGCCAATGGTCAGTACGAATGGATTTGACTTTGGATTGTCTGCAAAATACTTGGCGATCTGATAGGCTTTAAGACTGTTTTTCTGACCAAGTGCATTCTGGAATTCAAACACATTGTAGTCTTTGCTGATGCCAATATTCTCTTCAATGACCTGTGTGGTTATCTCTTTTCCTTTTTCCAGGTTGATAAAGAGCTTTTGAACTTCATTCACAATCTTGCCAAGATCTGCACCCAGGTGATCTGCCAGCATCTGAACTGCCTTCGGGCCAATCCGGTAACCGTATCTTTTTACATAAGAAACAATCCATTCAGGAACCTGATTGTCATAAAGCTTTTTGCCTTCAAATATAACCCCCTTCTTTTTGACCTCTTTATAAAGCAGGGTCCTTCCGTCAAGACGTTTGTATTTGTAGCATATCACAAGAATGGTTGATTCCAGCGGCTGACGGATGTAGGGCAAAAGCTCTTCAATTTCCTTAATATGTTGTGCTTCCTTAATGATTACAAGGTTATGGCTGGACATCATGGGATAGCGCTTGGCCACGCTGATAATCGTGGGGATATCCGTATCCTTGCCATAAAGGATGCTGAGGTTGAACTCCTTTTCTTCTTCAGTAAGCACCTTTTCTTCAAGGTAATCAGCAATTACATCAATATAAAAGCTTTCTTCACCCATTAAAAAATAAATCGGATGAATCACTTTGTTGCGGATATCCTTGAGTATGTTATAAAAATCTTTCTCTGTCATCGTTTATTGCATCACGGCTTGTTTGACAAAAATAATCAAAGCCTGCAAAAGACACCCTTTTTTTAGCGTATATTTGTATGAACCAGTCTTTGGGAAAAGTTAAAAGCCATGCAACAGTTAAATCTTCCTGCTGCATCATTAAGTATCCAAAACAGGTCCGGCAAACCTTATGTGTTTGATCTGTTCAGAAAGCGCTATGTGCTGCTCACTCCGGAGGAATGGGTCAGACAGCATTTTTTGCGATATCTGACAGAGCATAAGGATTATCCTTCCGGTCTGATTGCGGTGGAGGCTTCATTGAAATATAACCGGATGGCGCGCCGTGCTGACGCCATCGTTTACGGCAGTTCCGGTAAGCCGCTGATGATCATCGAATGTAAGGCTGCCCATATACCCATCACGCAAGATGTTTTTGACCAGGTGGCCCGGTATAACTTTCCGTTCGGGGTCGCTTTTCTTGTCGTGACCAACGGCATGAAGCACTTTTGTATGCTCAGGGACGAAAGCGCCGGGCAATGGGTTGCCCTGGATGATATCCCGGCTTTCCATTATATCAACACCAAAGACACTGAAACCTTGCTTCGCTTATTTATTAATACCGGCCAAAATATTTCCTGAAAATGACCCGGACATTGTACTACCCTGTTTTGTTATCGCTCTGGTTCGTGTTCTGCTCAGCCGCGGTTGTTGCCACCCCCCCGGTTGTAATCATTGACGGAATTGAAAGCAGACATGTAGCGCCTGGCCATATTGTTTTTAAACTTAAGGAGGAGGCAATCAAAACACCGGAGTCTCCGTTTTTTGCTCCGGAAGCGATTGCAGCCATTTTGTCTGAACGGACAAAAAGCTTTGCTGCCCGTGTGTTTCCTTTGCATGAGCCGCCTGTTGCAAAATATCATCCTTCCGGTCAGCCATTCAGTGACCTGAGTCGTATCTACGAAGTGGTGATCGACAGGCATCAGGAACTTCAGGAAACGATGTTCGATATCGCTGCCACAGGTCTCGTCGAGTATGTCCAGCCACGCTATATTCCTGAACCATTGCCGGCAAATCGCACGATGTCCCGGAAATCACAACATCTTCCAAACGACAGCCTCCTGTCACTGCAATACCATCTGGAACTGATTGAAGCTTTTACGGCCTGGAGTGTCTGGAAGGGTGATACAAACACGGTGGTCGGAATCATCGATACCGGTGTAGAATTGCAGCATCCCGATCTCGTGAATGCAATCAAATACAATTATGATGATCCGGTTAATGGTGAAGACACCGACGGCGACGGTTATGTGGATAATTTTTACGGCTGGGATCTTGGAGAAGGAAATAATGATCCCTCCTTTAACCGGTCCGCACATGGTGTTCATGTGTCAGGCATTGCCGCTGCGCAGACAGATAATTTTGAAGGGATTGCAGGTGTTGGTTACAAGTCAAAGTTTTTACCTGTCAAGATTGACGATGCGTTTGGTCGGCTGATCAAAGCCTATGAAGGGATTGTTTATGCCACTGATCAGGGAGCGAGTGTTGTGAACTGCTCTTGGGGCAGCTTTTTTAACGCCGGTCCTTTTGCTCAGGATATCATTGATTATGCAGTGCTGAACAATGACGTGCTTGTGGTTGCCGCAGCCGGTAATGCCAACATCATTAACCCGTTCTATCCGGCTTCGTTTAAGCGGGTGTTAAGCGTTGCTGCCACCGACACGCTTGATCTGAAAACACATTTTTCCAGCTATGGTCCCTATGTGGATATTTCTGCGCCCGGTGTCGGTATCCTTTCAACCTGGGTTGATGGCTCATATATCTTCTCAGGAGGTACCTCAATGGCAGCACCCATCGTTGCAGGAGCAGCTGCTGTTTTAAGATCATATCGATCCGAACTCGACGCCTTGCAGATCAAATCATTGCTTAAAATGACTGCAGATAATATTGACAACCTGGAAAACAATATCCCATATGCCGGAAAGTTAGGCTTTGGCAGGCTAAATATGTATCGGGCACTCACCGAGTCGGAGCACCCGTATATTACTGTCAAAGAACTTTTGTCGGACGAGGAGAATCTGGCTGCAGTGCGCCCGGGTGATGTGTTTGATTTATCATTGTCTTTTACCAACCGGCTTGCTCCTGAAACAAACGCTTATGCGATTGCCGGTACAAACTCCCAATACATCGAGCTGCTGTCCGATTCAATCTGGATTGGAGATATTGCAACCTATGAAACCGTCAATAATCTGGAGCATCCATTCAAATTGGCAACCGGCCTCTCTTTGCCGGTCAATCACGAAGTGGTTGTCACCATTAGCTTTTTCAATGAACAGCATCAACAAACAGGAAGAAAATCTTTTCCCGTGCTGCTCAACAGGGATTATCTGAATGTTTCTTCAGGAAGGATCGCTACAACCATTTCCGCCAGAGGGGCCATTGGATTTAATTACCCGGATCTGAATCAGGGATATGGACTCAGATACAATGCCGGCTATACAATGATTAAAAGTGCCGGTCTGATCCTTGGAAATGATGCATTCACCGTTGTTGACCAGGTGTATGGCGCCCAGCCCGGTAGTTTCAGCGAAACACTCCATCCTCTCGAGCTTCCCGGGTTGTATGAAAACCATCCTCATGCGGCAGTGCATGTTTCCGGAAGCATCACCGATATAACGGATGATCATATGGCCCCACTGGGTGTTCAGATTGATTACAATGTTTATTTCCGTGATGAAGATGGCGATGGAGACTTTTTTATTATTCGGTATGAGATCATCAATCAGTCAGATCGGATTTATCATGATCTTTATGCAGGTTTCTTTGCTGATTGGGTCCTTCGCGATGTCAAACAGCATCGGGCCACCATCAATGCCATGACCCGCCTCGCTTATGCTTTCGATGAAACAGGTGGAAGCTACAGCGGTATTCAATTGCTAACTCCGGGGGGGATGCGGCATTATGCCTTTGATAATCAAGGTTCCCAGGGTAGTATACAGATCAATAATGGGTTTACCGGTTTTCAAAAATATGTGGCCCTCACAAATAACAGACTGCACGCAGGTTTCTATGGGAACGATAACGATGTCTCATCCCTTTTGAGTCACGGCCCTATGAGTCTCTTCCCCGGTGATGTTGTTGAAGTTGCTTTTGCCATCCACCTGGCTGATCATTTCAGTCATATTCTGGAAAATACTGAAGAAGCAAACAACTGGTATGCCCAAATATTATCTTATGAAACCGGAATATACGACATAGATCCCTTGTCTTATTCAGACGGCATCAGGTTTTTCCCCAATCCTTTCACCGATCAGATCACCATTGAGTTTTATGCTGATCAATATGGACCTTATGATTTTCTATTGAAGGATGTTTATGGAAAAACCATCATGAAAAAAAATGTTTTCTTTACCGGCAACAAGCAGGTTGTTACCTTTCGGACCGAAGGCATCAGGCCGGGTATGTATTTCCTGCAATTCCGGGGTAAGGACCGAAACGTTACTTATCCTGCAATCAAAACAGAAATGCCTTAATACTTGTTTTCATTCTTATCTAGTACCTTTGTACCAAAATACAACAAAAACTATATGGACATTCAATACCTTGGAGAGCATCTGATCTGGGGCTATGCCGGCAGATTTGCCTTATTCGTTGCCTTCTTTGCTGCAATATTCTCTGCATTTGCATTTTCAAGAGCATCTTCACAAAATCGGGTAGACTACCGTCAGTGGCGCTCATGGGGACGAAAATCCTTTAATGTCCACTCGTTGATGGTTTTTATAGCCTCTTTGGTTTTGATGTATATTCTGTTGAATCGCTTTTACGAATACCGGTATGTCTGGATCCATATGGAGAATGACCTGCCGCTTGGATATAAAATTGCTTCATTTTGGGCTGGCCAGGAGGGAAGTATGTTGTTCTGGGCACTCATGCAGGTTGTTTTCGGACTGCTGATCATCAGGTTTGAGAAGAAATGGGAATCACCGGTGATGACTTTCTTCTCCATCTCGCAGGTTTTTATGCTCAGTATGCTTTTGGGACTGCGATTTGGCAGCATTCGTATCGGTTTTGACCCGTTTCTGT
>SKSI01000162.1 GCA_007123065.1 Bacteroidales bacterium | reverse complement strand
CCTCCGGGAAGTTCTTAAACTCATAATGACGGACCAGCTGGTTGTTTTCTTCTTTCCACATTGTTACATGATTTTTTACAAGATAAGGCAGCATGCCTTGTCTTTACGTTGAATGGTTGATCAGGTGATTGGTTGATTTTTGTTAAGTCGCGTCTTCGCGCCCTCACCTCAGCTCTCAGATCCAATTAGCACATCTGCTAATTTTCACATCTGCTAATTTGCTAATTTGCTAATTTGCTAATTTGCTAATTTGCTAATTTACTAATCTCTTCTTCCTTCCAGCTTCGAGCTTCCAACTTCTTAGCCCAACCTTAACCTCAACCTTTATTGATTTTGAAAACAGGATGGATCAGGTTGTCTATAAAAATGATTCCCAGTGCGAAAATGTAAAAGCCATCCTGCATCACATCATAAAAAAAGTTTGCCGTTGCAGAGGTATAATAGGCTGTCAGCAACAGAAGAAAGACCATCTGTGTCAAGAGAAAAAAGAAGAAAACAACCAGCGACGAGCGGATGGCAGCGGCCCGTTTTCGAAAAAGCGGCGAGAATGCCATCCAGGCGAGCACCATAACCGTAGGAAGCAAAACAATGCCGTAATTAAGCGGATATTCTGCCCTGTTGCCGTCAATGAAGGTGTTTACGTGAAAGATATGGGTGTCGTTTTGTTTGATGACCTGAATATTAGAGGCTCTGCCGGCAGCGGAAAGCACGGTATTTGTTGAAAAAGTCAGCACCCGGGCATACACCTGCTGTAACCCGGCAAACCACAGCACCGTGACCAGGAGAGTGGCGGTCAGCAACAAGATGATTTTTTTCCACAGCTTATTCATAATGATAAAAGTACATAATATTCCGAACTTTTATTGTCAGTCGGTGGCAGTACGGCTATTAATTTCCCGCTGCGCTCGTTCTTCGCGCCACACCCAGATTCCAAAAACCAGGAAACCAAACAGGATGTTCCAAAGATAGTCGTGAACCAGATCAAACATTTCCGGACGAAAGCTTCCAATATATCCCATTGTAATGAATCGCAGCTTATTGATCACGAAAATGGCTGCAAGAAAGATTCCCAGACTAACCCACTTATGTCTGAGTGGCCACCGTGAAAAAATGGTCAGTACAATCACAAACAGGTAAAAATTATAAGCTGTACACTCCATAATCACTTGCATAAAGAAGTTATTGACAGACAGGTAGGGGACACCGGGCATCTGGATTGGAATGAACAGGAGCCGACCGAACCAATAGGCTGTGTGTGTAGTGAAGCTTACAAAAAAGGGTTCAATTATGCTGCCGATTGCAGGGATATACAGGAAAGATTTGAGTGCAAACCATACCACAAAGGTCAGCAGCAATGGCTTAAGCTTGTGAGCCAGCTCACGCCTCCTGGCCTTGCTCTGTTGTTTTTTCAGCAGTTTTTCTTTACGCTGCTCTCTGTCTTTCCTGCTCATAAGGCTACATTAAAATAATCTGTTTTATTTTGGCAGAATTTCAAGACATTAAGGATATACTTCTGTTTCAATGCCTAATGCTTCTACCTTTCGTGCTATTTGCTCCAGTGTTTCCATATCCACCTTTTCAACACCTTTAGCCGGTGTGGCGCGTGCAATGGGGTAGATCATCACCAGTGACGGCTGCAGTCTTTTTATGTGTTGCAGCCAGGCCTCAACCTCTTCGGCGGTTGTGTTATCGAAGTCAACACCGTTATAGGTGCCGCGCACAAAAAGAGCCTGAATGATCAGGTTTTCGCGGAATTTCTCCACGTTTTTAATGATTTCCTCAAGACTGATCCGGATGCGTGGGTTGTTGATTTTCTGGAATGTTTCTTCGGTACCGGTGTCCAGCTTCAGGATATTTTGATCCACTTTGTTCAGGGCCGCTGCAACCTCTTTCTTCCCTGCATAGCTGGCATTGCTAAGTACGGCAATGCGTGCCGAAGGGTAAAATTGGTTGCGCAAGGCGACGGTATCGTCAATAATGCCTGCAAAATCGCTGTGCAGGGTTGGCTCGCCGTTTCCGGCAAAAGTGATGGTGTCAAGCATCGCCTTTCTGACCTGCATGGCCTCCAGCTTTTTGCTGAGTGCTTCCCTGATCTCTTCCCTGGAAGGATAATTTGTACACGCTTCTTTTTCCGGTTTTGTCCAGCCACATTCGCAATACAGGCAGTTGAAACTACAGTGTTTACTATTGAGGGGCAACAGGTTAACTCCTAAAGAGATTCCCAGGCGTCTGCTTTTTATCGGCCCGAAGATGATCTGCTCAAACAGAAACCCTTCACCATCCTCTTCCGGCTCTGAAACAATTTCCGTTTTTTGTGTTTTTGAAAAAAACCGTTTTTGAAAAATCAACAGCGTGAATACACCGATGGTGATCGCCGAGTCTGCAATATTGAAGACCGGCCTGAAGAACACAAAGGTATCGCCTCCTTTGAACGGGAGCCATTCGGGAAATCTTCCCTGTATGATTGGGAAATAGAGCATATCAACCACCTTTCCATGAAGGAAGGTGCCATAGCCGCCCGCTTCCGGGAGAAATTCCGCTACCTTGTTGAAATGGCTTTCGCTGAAGATAAGTCCGTAAAAACTGCTGTCAATGATGTTGCCGATGGCGCCCCCCATGATGAGTGAGACGGCAAAGATCAGTCCTTTTTTCACCGGGCCTTTGACAAGGCTGGCGAGGTACCAGCCAATGACGACAACTGCTACAATTCTGAAAATACTGAGGATGAGCTTTCCGTATTCACCGGAAAACTCAATCCCGAAAGCCATTCCATAGTTTTCAGTAAAATGAATGATGAACCAGTCGCCAAAGACAGGGATGCTTTGCCCGAGTGTCATTGTGGTCTTTACCAGGATTTTGACAAACTGGTCGATCAGGATAATGGACGGGATTACGATCCAGGGGATGTAATGTTTCTTCAAGGCAGCCGCTATATTTCGTTTGGCTTTCGGTTCATTTTGGCCTCAATGCTGAGGGTGGCGTGTGGCACACTGCGCAACCGTTCTTTGGTGATCAGCTTCCCGGTGACCCGGCATACCCCGTAAGTCTTGTTTTCAATGCGGATCAGCGCATTTTCAAGATCACGGATGAATTTTTGCTGCCTCGCTGCCAGCTGGCTGTTTTCCTCTTTTGACAACACCTGTGAGCCTTCTTCCAGTATCTTGAAGGATGGAGAGGTGTCATTGGTGTCATTTGCATTCTGGGTTGTATATGCTTCAGTGAGCAGCTTCAACCCTTCACGGGCTTCTTCAAGCTTTTTGTTGATGATCTCTTTGAATTCTTTCAACTCCTCATCTGAATACCTTGTTTTTTCACGTTTCGTTTCCATACAATCAGGTTTTATTATTTGTTGTTTTGTTTGCTGATATATACAAAGGTTTGCAGATCTTCTCCAAGATCCACAACTACCTTTTCGTTGTGGTCAATGTGTTCCAGATAACACAACTGTTCTGCCAATGTTTCCGAACAAATATAATCATTATTGTTTAAAATGGCATCACTTATCGCATCCTGTTTTTCAACCTGCAGAACAATTTGATCCGTCACTTCAAACCCCTTGTCTTTCCTGAGGTTCTGGATCCTGTTGATCAGCTCACGGGCGATACCTTCATCGCGCAGTTCGTTCGTGATCGTGATATCGAGCGCAACGGTGAGCTTGCCTTCGTTGGCAACGAGCCATCCCGGAATATCTTCAGAAATGATCTCAACATCTTCCAGCGTGATTTCTTCTTTCCGGCCATCGATTATCAGGCTGGCTGAAGCGTTCTGCTCCATGCTTCTGATCTCTTCTTGTGAGAAGCCGGTGATGGCGGCAGCTACCTGTTTCATCATTTTGCCGAACCTTGGGCCCAGGGCCTTGAAATTGGGTTTGATCTTTTTGACTAGCACGCCGGTGGTGTCGTCCAGGTATTCCATTTCTTTTACATTCACTTCCGACAGGATCAGCTGCTCCACATCTTCCAGCTGGGAACGGAAGCTTTCGTCCAGAACCGGCACCATAACCTTTTGAAGGGGCTGGCGCACCCGGATGTTTACTTTTTTTCGTAAGGCAAGCACCATCGACGATATCTGTTGTGCAAGCTGCATCCTTTCTTCCAGTGCCCGGTCTATCATCCGGTCATTGGCTTTTGGGAAGTCGGTATGGTGAACGGAGTCTGCATCCTGACGGTTGCCAACCTTGTTAAGATCCCGGAAAAGTCGCTCGGCGAAGAAAGGCGCAACCGGTGCAGAGAGCAAGGCTATCGTCTCCAGACAGCGGTAGAGCGTCTGGTAAGCTGAGATTTTGTCAGAAGTGTAATTTCCTTTCCAGAACCTGCGCCGACTGAGTCTTACATACCAGTTGCTCAGGTGGGCATCCACGAAATCCTGGATCAGCCGGCAGGCCCGTGTTGGTTCAAAATCGTGGTAACATGCATCCACCTTAATGATCAGCGTGTTCAGTTCGGAAAGTATCCACCTGTCTATTTCCGGACGTTTCTCGCGAGGGATTTCCTCTTCCTGATACGTAAAGCCGTCGATGTTGGCATACAGGGCAAAGAATGCGTAAGTGTTGTAAAGGGTTCCGAAAAACTTTCTCGTCACCTCAGCCACCCCTTCAAGGTCGAACTTCAGGTTGTCCCAGGGTTGTGCATTCGATATCATATACCAGCGCGTGGCATCGGGACCATACTTTTTAATCGTCTGAAACGGATCAATGGCGTTGCCGAGCCGTTTCGACATCTTGTTGCCGGCTTTGTCGAGCACGAGTCCGTTTGAAACAACGGTTTTGAAGGCTACAGAGTCAGATATCATGCTGGCAATGGCATGCAGTGTAAAGAACCATCCGCGTGTCTGGTCTACCCCCTCGGCGATAAAATCGGCCGGAAAGTTTGCTTCAAACACCTCTTTATTCTCAAAAGGATAGTGGAATTGAGCATACGGCATAGCGCCGCTGTCGAACCACACGTCGATCAGATCGGTTTCACGGATCATCCTTTTCCCGGAAGGGGAAACGAGCATTACTTCGTCGACGAATGGCCGGTGAAGGTCAACCTGCTCGTAATTCTTATCTGACATGTCTTTGTTATCAAAACCGGCAATCGGGTTTTCCTTCATAAAACCAGCTTTCACCGATTGATCAATTGCCTCTTTCAGTTCTGCTACTGAACCGATGAAGCGCATCTCTTCCCTGTCTTCCGTAACCCAGATAGGAAGCGGCACACCCCAGTAACGTGAGCGGCTCAGATTCCAGTCTTGAAGGTTTTCCAGCCAATTTCCGAACCGGCCGGTTCCTGTGCTTTCCGGTTTCCACTGAATGCTTTGGTTCAGCTCTATCAGTCTGTCTTTGATGGCGGTTGTTTTGATGAACCAGGAATCGAGCGGGTAATAAAGGATGGGTTTGTCGGTACGCCAGCAGTGCGGGTAGGAGTGTTCGTATTTCTCTGCTTTAAAGGCTCTGTTTTCTGTTTTTAATTTGATGATGATGTCCACATCCACCGGGCGTTCTTCCGGTGCATCCTGCTCGCCAATGTATTCCGGCTTCACATAACGACCGGCAAACACTCCCATGGCATCAATAAAGCGCCCCTTTTTGTCAACCATCGTCAGGGATCCAAGTCCGAACTGTTGTCCCATCTTGAAGTCGTCGGCACCAAAGCTGGGCGCGATGTGCACAATTCCTGTACCATCTTCTGTTGTTACGAAGTCGCCGGTTACGATACGGAAGGGGTCTCCCGTTTCGGGCTGTGCATAGGGCAGCAGTTGTTCGTAACGGATGCTTTCAAGCTGTTGACCGGTGTAGCTTCCGATCACTTTGAAAGGGATTTTTTTGTCGCCGGCAACATAATCCTCCAGTTTCAGGTCTGCATTTTTCTCAGGAAAGAAACTTCCCATCAGATCTTTGGCGAGGATAACCCGGATGGCCTTATGTGTGTATGGGTTGAAGGTTTGAACCTGCACATACGCTATCTTTGGTCCCACTGCCAGACCGGTATTGCTTGGAAGTGTCCAGGGAGTAGTGGTCCAGGCAAGCAGAAACACTTCCGCGTCTTCGTCCTGAAACAAAAATTCCGATTGTTCGTTGCGCACCACTTTGAACTGGGCCGTCAGTGAATTGTCTTTCACCATCCGGTAACAACCGGGCTGGTTCAGCTCGTGGGTGCTCAGGCCTGTTCCTGCTGCCGGCGAGTAGGGCTGGATGCTGTATCCTTTATATAGCAAACCTTTTTCGTAAAGCTTGCTTAGCAGATACCAGACGGTTTCTATGTATTTGGTGTCAAAGGTGATATACGGATTGTCAAGATCAACCCAATAGCCCATCTGGCGTGTAAGTTCATCCCAGGTGTCTTTGTATTTCATGACATCCTTGCGGCAGGCCTGGTTGTATTCTTTGATAGAAATGCTTTTCCCAATGTCTTCCTTGGTAATTCCCAGCAACTTCTCTACTCCGATTTCAACAGGAAGCCCGTGTGTGTCCCACCCTGCCTTGCGGGTCACCAGGTATCCCTTCTGTGTGCGGTAACGACAAAAAATATCCTTAATAGCCCTCGCCATCACATGATGAATTCCGGGCAGTCCGTTAGCTGACGGCGGGCCTTCATAAAACACCCACGGTGTATGTCCTTCACGTATTTCGAGGCTTTTTTCAAAAGTGTTGTTCTCTTCCCAGTAAGCACGCACTTCTTCACCGATGCGTGCCAAATCCAGCGACTTATATTCTGCGTACTTTGGCATTGTATTGAAAAGGTTTTGATCCCTGCCCGTTTTGATTCAATGTTGAAAGTCTGTTTTTCAGGGAAATAATTAAAATTTCAAGCCGCAAAAGTATAAAATAATTACGAATAATGACAGGGAAAGGGGATGCTATTTTCCAATAGATGGGAAACCCTGGTTTAAGGGTATTCGAGAAAGTGTTCGTTGTTCGTTGTTTTTTTGTTCCTTGTTAAAGTTTAATCTGTGCTGATCCGTTGCATCCGCGTGCTATTTATTTTAATGGAACACAGATGACACCGATG
>SKSI01000146.1 GCA_007123065.1 Bacteroidales bacterium | reverse complement strand
GTTTCTGCATCAGGTACTCGTAAGAGATCTCCTTAAACTCATACGTATCCGTCGAGTACCGCTCGTCGTATTTGTATTTGGATTGAAATGTCATTATGGTGATTATTGTTTTGGTGGAAAACTTTACATTTGCGAAATTATGTCACCCCCTTCGGGGTTATAGCAAATCCACTCATCATCATATTTGCTAATCTGCACCTCTGCTAATTTGCTAATTATCTCATCCTTCGAGCTTCCGGCTTCGAGCTACCAACCTCTATTCCTCAACCTCTAAATTTTTGTTTTGATAATAAATCAACGCATTCCGTTTTTTGCCATCCATGATCACTTCCAGGGGGTTGTCAAAACGAACATGCTTCAGGTATTTGGTTTCGTTCACTATCCTGGTATTTTTCAAAACTTCCCAGTTGATGTAATCAATCAGGTCATCGTGTTTTACCGAGAAATAGCCCACATTCATGGATATCACATTATGAAAAAAGTGAGAACCCAAAGAGGCATCCAGCGGAAACTCCTCCATGCTCATCTCCACGATGATTTGTGCGTTCGAAATCTGTGACCAGTTCACGGGGATGCCAATGAATCGATCACGTGTGCCCCAGCGTCCCGGACCGATCAATATGTACTTTCTGTCTTCATTGGCCATTTGGGTATTCAGCTGATCGATCTCATCCCTTATTTTTTCCGTTTTTAATTTGTCAAATTTATCCACATCCACGTAAATGATGTCGTACAGGTCTGATATCCGGCCGTTACCCATTCCGTTTTCGCTAAACAGCATCAACCTGTCATTGTCGATCTTATCGATATTGATATCTGTTTCGATAATATTCTTGATCAGGGGTTTGATTTGCAGCAGGTAAAATGATGCGCGTCCCTCTTTGTCCTTATTGAGGTCAATGGCAAATTCAATTTCGATGGGTGTGCCCATCGACTCTGAAATGATGTCAAGAATCACTTCAATTGTTTTTGCCAGGGGGATGTAATCGTATTTCAGAATATTTGCGAAGTTAACCACACGTGGTCCTGCAGTGGTAATGCCCGGAATGGTACGTTCGCTATTGAAGTCGTAGACGGATGCACAGTGTTTGAGAGTTCCGTGCTGTTCAGCCTTGTCGATCTCCAGTTTAATGAGCCCGGCATCCTCGCCTTCCAGCAGGTTGACTTCATGCTTCTTCATATCAACAGCATAAAAGTGTACCTGGGAGTTTTTGAACAGCTCTTTTGGTGTATACATTTCCAGCTGAGGGTGAACCGGGGAAAAGCGATAGGTTTTTTCACCCTCAACAACATATTTGCCAAGACCAACGGCTATGGATGCAAAGCCTTCATCAGGCTTCATATAGGAGTAGGGATAGAAATTATATGATTGTGCCACACCGCTGATATGGGGATAATAACTGCCCTCATATTCGTGGCCGACCACCTCCTGCAAAATTACAGCCATTTTTTCTTCCTCAATCTTGTAGTTGACCGCCTTGAAATAAGACCTGGCTGTTGGAGAGAAGATGGATGCGTAAACGAGCTTGATGGCGTTCATTAACTGCTCCAGACGCACATTCAGGTCCGGGTGGTTGTTGGGTAACAGGAAGGTGTCAAAAATACCGGCGAATGGTTGCATCAGAGAATCCTCAAACAAACTGGATGACCTGATGGCCAGAGGCCTTTGGATGATTGAAAGGTATGCCTTCAGTCGCTTGCGCAGGCTGTTTGTGAGATGTCCTTTCAAGAACAGCTCTTTGACTATTTCATAATTGTTTTCGCCATAAATATCATCATAAAGGTTGTTATTCACAACAAACCGTTCAAATTCCTCGGTACCGATAATGGATGTGCGGGGGGTACATATCTTGATATTGGGAACCAGCTCTTCGAAATTAAAGCTGTTGATGATCATATTGATGAAGGACAATCCGCGCCCCTTGCCACCGAGCGATCCGGGAGACATGCTTACGACATTGGTGTTGTCTAGCAGGGCAGATTCTTCGTAATTGATCACCCTGCCTTTCTGTTTGTCGTGGATGCATTGTTCAATTACGGCAATCAGGTATTCACGCAGGCTGCCGGAGGTTTCAAAATCATTAACCTTTAGTGGCTTAATTCTCCTGGCGATCTGAATCTCGCCGCGCGCCATCAGCCAGTGAGAAAAGTGGTCTTTCTTTGCGTGGTAGATCAGTGATTTTTCGGGAATGCTCTTCAGGTGGGTCTGGAATTCTTTCATTGACCGGGCAACAGCAATATCCCGGCGGCCTTCTTCATCCTTATAGATAAAGTGTCCGAAACCGAGGTAATAATTGATGAAACTTTGCAGATCCTGTTTTAAGGTCTCTGAATTTTTATTGATGAATGTGGATTGCAGCTTATATGCTTCCCCGGCATTTTCTTTATCTGACGACTGCAATACTGTAGGCAGGTTCGGTACGACGCTTTTGGCATACTTCACCAGCTTGAGTCCGGCTTCCGCATCCAGCTCGCCATCCTTTTCAAATTTGACATCCGATATCAGGCAAAGCATGTTGTCGCGATACTTATTGAAGAGCGAAACGGCTTCGTTGTAATTCGATGCAAGCAATACTTTAGGCCTGACACGCATTTTCAGCAGCTTATAGAGCTCATCTGTGTTAACTTCCTCAATAAGGTGTTGTGTTTGCTCAATCACAATTGAGTATAGGATAGGCAGGTAGCGCGAATAGTATTTTGCAGAGTCTTCTACAAGCAGGATCACCTGTACCATGCCGATCCTGCTGTCATTCTCCACGTTCAGTCTGTCTTCATTGTTTTTGACCATCGCCAGAAACACCTTCGAGTCACCATTCCAGACAAATACCTTATCAATTGAAGTGATGGGCTTTTTCCCGTCCTCAAACAAAGCTATGTCGCTGTTGTTGTTTAGCAGCATGAAGATGGGAATGTTGTGATAGATCTGTTTGATGATGCGGCTCAACTGAATGGGCGTAGACTTCTCCACACCCATCATAACAATCACCATGTCAAAATGCTTCTCCTGCATTTTTTCAAGCGCCTCTTCTGGTGTGGATACACCGGTGATGCGGGGTGCAGAAGAAAGGTTCAGCTGATAGTATTCTCCGGTAACCTGTTCAAAGAAACGACCTTCCTGTTCTATAATGTATGCATCATAAAGGTTTGCTACCAAAAGGATTTCGCGGACTTTATATTGCATCAGATCGTGATAGATGTCGCGATCTGAATTGTGCTTGTTCAGGAATTTTTGAAGCAACTGCCTGTTCATGGAAGCATGTGAGCGTTCACTTTTCTCATCTTCAGTATCTTCGCGCTCTGGTATAGCCTGCTTAAGCAGGTTTTTCCCTATCTGCGTATTCAGGTATCCGGTAATCAGACTGCTCAGGTTGTTGATCAGGTGTCTCTCTTCAATAAAAAACGGACCCTCATCCAGCTCGGGAAATTCTTTTTGATAAAATATTTCAATGCTGCCCTCTTTGCCGTCAATGGTCTCAAAGGTTTTTCTTTGAACCCATCTGGTTTCCTTCAAGCCGGACTTGCTTACAAAAAAGTTTTCACCATATTTAATCCTGGCAATGGCATCCGCAGAATGTTGCCATGCCGGTGGGAGCTCCTGGACAATCTTCTGCAACATCTCATCAATCGGTTTCTCTTCCTTGAGTATAGAAGTTGTTTTATGGATAGCCCCCAGCTCCTTTAAACGCTCCCGTTTTTCAGCCAATAACTTTTTGATCTCATCCTGGCTGATAGACATCGGCTGGTCAAGGTCAATGGCATCCGGCTCATTTATTTTTCCGGCATCAAATATGTTTTTGTTTTTCATTAAAATATTAAGTATAGATCAATATGTTCTGTGAATATAGCAATGATATGAAATTACTAAATTTCGTCAAATATACATGAACTTTTTTTGTTGGATATTTCACCCGGACAAATAAAATAAGTCCGGACGAAAGCGAATTAATTTTCTTTGCCGATTTTCATTTTGTGTTTTATTAAAAAAAATGCTTTTTATGCGAAAGAAACCAAAAGATTCATCAGTTTTGAAACATAGTCTTTTCCGGAATATAACTTTGCAATAAAAAAATTTATGACATATGCAAGAAAAAACAAAAAAATATATGTTTTTTGGAAATATATGTTTCGGCTTAAAAATGTCATAACATTGTTTTGAAAAAGTAAGCTAAACAGCAATCAATCTATTTTTTATTCACAAAAAAATCAAAACAATGGATGCACAAGTAAAAAAGTTCATGGATTATGTTATTGCGAAAAACCCGTCAGAGCGCGCTTTTCATCAGGCAGTTCAGGAGGTGGCAGAAACCATTATCCCTTTTCTCGAGGAAAACCCGAAGTACAAGGCTGCAAAAGTATTTGAACGAATGATCGAACCTGAAAGGGTTGTTATTTTCAGGATACCCTGGACTGACGATAAAGGAGAGGTTCAGGTAAATCGTGGTTTTCGTATTGAAATGAACAGTGCCATCGGTCCTTATAAAGGCGGAATGCGTTTTCACCCCACCGTTGACCTGGGTGTTTTGAAGTTTCTTGCCTTTGAGCAGGTTTTCAAGAACAGTTTGACCTCATTGCCGCTTGGTGGTGGTAAAGGTGGTTCAGATTTTGACCCCAAAGGAAAGTCTGATGTTGAGGTGATGCGTTTTTGTCAGAGTCTGATGACAGAACTTTTCCGTCATATAGGTCCGAATACCGATGTTCCAGCAGGAGATATAGGTGTTGGTGGCCGTGAAGTGGGTTACATGTTTGGACAATACAAAAGAATTTGTAACGAGTTTACAGGTGTATTTACAGGCAAAGGCCTGGAGTATGGTGGAAGTCTGATTCGTCCGGAGGCAACCGGCTATGGTGCAGTATATTTTGCACAAGAGATGCTTGCGACCATCAATGAGGACATTAAAGGCAAGACCGTTTCGGTAAGTGGTTCCGGTAATGTTGCCCAGTATGCTACTGAAAAGGTTATTGAATTTGGCGGAAAGGTTGTTACCCTTTCTGATTCCAGTGGGTATATTTATGACAAAGACGGCATTGATCTTGAGAAACTGCACTGGGTGATGAACCTTAAGAATGTAAAACGAGGCCGCATTCGTGAATATGCCGATGAGTTTGGCTGCAAGTATGTTGAAGGTGTTTCCCGTCCGTGGATGGAGAAATGTGACATTGCACTTCCTTGTGCTACTGAAAACGAACTGAATGAAGAAGAAGCCAGGGAGTTGGTTAAAAATGGTTGTATCTGCGTATCAGAGGGAGCAAATATGCCATCAACCCCGGAAGCTGTGGAAGTATTTATTGCCAACAAGATCTTGTATGGCCCTGGTAAAGCAGCCAACGCGGGTGGTGTAGCAACCTCCGGACTTGAAATGAGCCAGAACTCTTTGCGTTTGTCATGGACCAGGGAAGAAGTGGATCAGCGTCTTCACAACATCATGATCAATATCCATAAAACATGCGTTGAATACGGTAAAGATGGCGACTTTATCAACTATGTGAAAGGTTCCAACATCGGTGGTTTTGTGAAAGTGGCCGATGCGATGATAGCACAAGGTTATGTATAAGATTGAGATTAAGGTTGAGATTGAGATTTAGCAATAACTCTTAACCTTAACCTTAACCTTAACCTTAACCTTAAAGCTTAGTCGCTATGAGCCTGGCGGCCTGGCCATCACCATAGAGGCCGGGTTTGAACCGGATTTTCTTGCTGCGGAAGTGATTGAATGCCTTCAGGATGGTATTTGAGTTGCTTCCGCAGATTTTATTGTAGCCTGCATCGGTAAGCTCGGTCCACTCGGTTTCTTCACGCAGGGTAATGCAGGGTTTTTCAAAGAAATAGGCCTCTTTCTGCATGCCTCCGCTGTCGGTTACCACCATTTGACAGTTTTTAAGCAGGTGAAGCACTTCCAGATAGCCTACCGGCGGAATGGTAAAGATCTCATCTGAGAGTTCGGGTAAACCGCCGTTTGATAAAAGCTTCAGCGTACGTGGGTGAACCGGAAATACCAAAGCTATCTCTGATGCGATCTGATTCAATGATTGGATAATGGCCGAAAGTCTTTCCAGGTCATCGGTGTTTTCCTGCCTGTGCACGGTAGCCAGGATAAATGCCTCAGGGATGTCAACGCCTTCTGGCCTGATAGATCTTTCAGAAAACATCAGTGCTGCATCATACATCACATCACCGGAAATAAAAATTTGGGAGTCAAAATCCTGAAACCCTTCACTGATCAGGTTTTCTTTGGCTGTTGGTGTCGGACAGAAAAGTTTTGTTGCAATACGGTCGGTTAGAATCCGGTTGATCTCTTCCGGCATTCTCATGTTAAAAGATCGCAAACCTGCTTCCACGTGTGCAATAGGGATTTGCAGTTTGGAAGCTGCGAGGGCACCTGCAAGGGTAGAATTCGTATCGCCGTAGACCATCAGCAAATCTGGTTGTTCCGCAAGTAAAATATCTTCAATCTTTTCAATCATTCGGCCGGTCATGGCTCCGTGCGAAAGGCTGTGGATATCAAGCATATAGTCGGGGCGCGGAATCTGCATCTGATCAAAAAAAACAGCACTCATGTTGTCATCAAAATGTTGCCCGGTATGAATAATCACTTCACTCAAATCCGGATGTTCGGAGATTGCTTTGCTTACCGCAGCAGCTTTGATAAACTGGGGCCTTGCGCCAATAACAGTTACGATCTTTTTCATATATTACCCTGTTTATACATCAAAAGTAAATGTTTTTTGCATTCATTTTATTGTTTTATACCAACCCATCCCCAATCAACAAATCACCAAATCAACAAATCATCAAATCAACAAATCAACAAATCAACAAATCAACAAATCAACAAATCATCAAATCATCAAATCACCAAATCACCAAATCATCAAATCATCAAATCACCAAATCATCAAATCATCAAATCAACAAATCACCAAATCACCAAATCATCAAATCAACAAACTATCCCCTTCTTGTGTATATTTGCAAAAAATCCTGACATGCGTATTTATCTGATCGGTTTCATGGGATGTGGGAAAAGCAGTTTTG
>SKSI01000028.1 GCA_007123065.1 Bacteroidales bacterium | reverse complement strand
TCACCTCGCGCATCCTGACAAGGATCGACGGACCTGATGCATTTGGTGCCCGCGTGTCCGGACTGATTGAAGCCGACTTTTCGGGTGTTACAAATGCCGACATAAACGGTTTCCGTTTGCGCCATGCCTATATGAAACTGGAGTGGGAACGTTGGGGATTGTTGCTCGGACAGTGGTGGCATCCGATGTTTACCCCGGAAGTATTCCCGACGGTGGTTTCACTGAATACAGGCGCACCATTTCAGCCTTTCATACGCAATCCGCAAGCGACTCTGAGCTATAGTAACAATCAATCGCGCTGGATGCTGTCGATGATTGCCCAGCGAGACAACGCCAGCGACGGACCCAAAGGCGCTACGCCCGAATACATCCGAAATGCCAATATGCCGAACCTCCATTTGCAATGGATGCGTGCATCAGAGCATTTCACGACCGGACTTGCTGTCGATTATAAGGCAATCAGACCCAGAAATTTTATTATGAATGATGATACCGGTGGGTTGCATTATACTTCTGAAACGCTTGGTAGCTATGCTTTTATGGCTTTTGCCGGCTACAGGCAAAATCTTTTCCAGTTGAAAGGAAAGGCTATTTACGGACAGAACCTTAGCGAGCATCTGATGATGGGAGGGTATGCAGAAAGTGTCATCGATAACGATGGAGGCATGATCGAATATACCTCCTTGAATCATTTATCTGTTTGGGGAAATATCCTTTACGGTGACCAGGTACAGGGCGGATTCTTCGTAGGTTACGGCAAAAACTTTGGTGCTTCTGATCCTGTTGTCGGAGCCTATTACGGAAGGGGTCACGATATTGATTATCTATATCGGCTGGCACCATCTATTGTGTTTAATTCAGGAAATCTTTCATTCTGTACGGAGGTTGAATTCACTGCAGCGGGCTATGGTGTTCCCGATCACAAAGGGCGTGTTCTGAACGCCAGGGAGGTGAATAACCTGCGATTGCTTTTTACCGCTCTTTACTTCTTTTAATGATAAATGGTCTGCGTTGGGCGAAAACGAATCAACAATTCAACAACCAAACAAATCAACTTAATAATTCAGCAAGTTTTCATTTGCTGAATTATTATATTTTTCGTATATTTACTCATAACATACGTCATAAATTTTAAAAAACTTTGGTTATGGAAGAATCACTTGTAACACTGGCAACTGATCATTATACTGCAGCAGAAGTGCTGAAGGCACGTCTGGAGGCAGCAGGTATTGAATGTTATTTAAGCAATGTTCACCTGATTCAGGGTGCTGCACCTGAAGGGGTGAAAATTCAGATTAAAACCAAAGACGTTGAGAAAGCCATGCGTCTGATGAGCGAATGGCAGTTGGAGCGTGAGTATGCAGATAAAAAAAATCCCCGTGAAATCAGGCGGGTTCTCGTTGCTGTCGATTTTTCTGATTATTCAAGAAATGCTTGCATGTACGCCATTAATCTGGCGAGTAAGATCAAAGCCGAAGTAAAAATCCTCCATGTATATTATGCTCCGATCGTGGACCTGGTTCCCATTACTGATGCCTATTCTATACAGGTGGATATGGATATCAATCTGCGTGAGATGGAAACCAATGCACGGAAGAGCTTGATGACTTTTATTCAGGACATACGGAAAATGGCCGCTGAAAACAACATGGCCGATGTAAAAATCGGCTATGCCCTGAGAGAAGGGATCACTGAAGATGAGATCTCGCGAATGGCAAAGGAGTATAAGCCAGGAATTATCGTGCTTGGCACCAAAGGAAAGGGTGAAAAACAAAGTGATATTATTGGAAGTGTTGTTTATCGTGTCCTTGACAGGACAAAAATTCCTGTTATGGCGATCCCTGAACATTCAAAATATGATGCCCGCAAAGAAGTAAAAAACGTTGCTTATGCAACTGAGTTTGATGATTCTGATTACGTTGCAATCAGAAGGTTGCTGTCGATATTGTCTGAATTTAAGGTGAACGTTCATTGCATCCATCTCTCAAAGCAATCCAAGCAACCCTTGGATGAATTGCGTATGGATCAGGTAAAAGACTATTTCAAAAAAATTAAAAAAGGCATCAAAGTAGAGTGCCATCTGCTTGAAGGGGATGACAACCTGAAAGAAGTAGCCTCATTTGTGGAGAAGCATCAGATCGATCTGTTTTCATTAACAAACAGAAAGCGGGGATTGCTGGCAAGGTTGTTTGAGCCTGGACTGACACGCAAGCTGATCTATCAGAGCACAACTCCTTTGTTGATTTTCAGGGCATAGCGCCGGTTAATCCATTCCAGCAGGTATTGATATACCGCTTCTTTGTTTTTTTCGTGGAGCAATTCGTGTCTGCCGGGAAAAATTTTCAAATAAAGATTCTGAAAATTTTGTTTGTAAAATTCCTGATGGATCCGGATCGCGTCCTTTCCGAAGGCACCTACCGGATCATCCTGTCCGCTTAAAATTAACACCGGTAACGACTTTCTGTATGTAAGCAGTCTCTCTGCTTGCCTGGTCTGTGCAATCCCTTTAAAAAGATGTAAATAAAACCCATTGGAGAAGTTTATCCCGCAATAGGGATCCTTAACGTATGCATCCACTGCCTCCCTGTCAGAAGATATCCATTCAAAAAGCGTCGGGCGATCCTTAAAATGCCTGTTGAAGTTTTTATAGAATAGTTTGTTAAACCATTTGCTTTTTTTGCGGTGCCCCTCAAAGAGTATCTTGAGCCGGACAAAGTTCAAACTCAGTCCCAGGATAAAGGGGTTGAGCATAAAGCTTCCGGAAAGTATCAATCCCTGGATATAAACAGGGTAAACGGCTGTGAAATGTCTGGCCAGGATGGATCCCATGCTGTGTCCAAACAGAAAAACAGGGATATCCGGTTGATTTTTCCGAATGTTTGTATAAAGAGCACGTATGTTCTCCAGCATATGCTGCCATAACCGTTTGCATTCCGGAACACCTGCCTGATAGGGTGACCCTGCTGTCTTTCCCTGTCCGGGATGGTCACAAATGTAAACACCATAGTCATTAGCCACCAGAAAATGGGCAAATTCTTTATACCGCCCTGTATGTTCAGCCATACCTGTAATGATCAGGACGATTGCCTTGGGTTTGTTCGTTTCCGGGAAGAAACTCCTGACATAAAAACGATTCCTGGTGGAGCTGCTCAGGAAAAATCCCTGTTCACGCGCGAAAGCATATGCCATGATATGTTATTTTTTCCGATCTTTGAACTTTTTTAAAAGTATTGTTTATCCCCAATGCGCCATTAGTTCCATCGATTCGGGTTACCGGGATCATCGTCAAAAATATTAAACTTCTTCCAATGAGTGAGCAAAAACCGCATTTTGGAAAAAAGCTTACACCCGTTCAGCGCTATCTTTTTCTGCTGGCGGGCACGATATCACTTGGATTGGGGCTTCTGGGAATTCCTTTACCGCTTTTACCTACTACACCATTTTTGTTGTTGTCAGCTTATTGCTATGCCAGAAGCTCAAGGCGTTTTTATTATTGGTTGATTAACCACAAGCATTTGGGTAAGCATATTCGTAATTACTGGGATCACCGTGGAATTACAGCCAGGGTGAAGTTTGGAGCTATATCCTTTCTTTGGATCAGTATGACGCTAACAGCGCTCTTCGCTATGGAGAGCACCTGGATGAGGCTGTTGCTTCTGGTGGTTGCAATTGCAGTAACCATTCACATTGCAGCCATCAAAACAATAAAAACGTGATTCATTTCAGGATCAGGGCTTTACATAGCCTTGATTTAATTCCTCTTCAGATGGGTCTCTTTTTTTAATCACCTTGCCGTGAAAATGCAGATCCATTCCGGCCAAAGGATGATTGAAATCCATTTTCACCTTGTCATCGCCAATGTCCATAACTTTGCCCCTATGCGGATTTCCTTCCTTGTCCTCCATATTGATGATGTTGCCTTCAACCAACAAGTCATCAGCCAACTTACCGTCGACCACAAAAATGCTTTTGGGAAGCTCAACAATGGCTTTTTCGTTTACAGGCCCATATGCCTTTTCTGCTTCAATCAGAAAATTAAATGATTCTCCTTCGTCGAGGCCCTTTACATTATTTTCAAAGCTTTGGTTTAATTGCCCTATTCCAAAAAGAAACTCAATGGGCTGTTCATCCTTTACGGCTTCCAGTACATTTCCTTCAGGACCCCCATTACGGAGTTCGTATGTGAGTGCAATTACTTTGGCTTCAGATTGTGTCATAATGAGAATGATTTTGGTTAAAAATTTACGGGACTTTCCCTCTCTTTATGATAGGAAAATCCCGAAACTGCTTGATTTTTAATGCGAAGGTATGGAAATTTGCAGGAAATCCAAAAAAATGCCGTGGTTTTTTCCCCTGCACCGATATAAAATCCACAATTATTCCTGTATTTTTGTAATAGTTGAAAGAAAAAATGTATCTTTGCACTCCTAAAACATAAAGGGATTATTAGATCATGGCAAAGAAAACGAAAGAAGCACGGATCCAGGTTATTTTGGAGTGTACAGAGCATAAAGAAAGCGGGGTACCCGGAACTTCCCGGTATATTACTACCAAAAACAAAAAGAACAACCCGGAACGGATGGAGTTGAAAAAATTCAATCCCATCTTAAGAAAAATGACTGTTCATAAAGAAATTAAATAAGATTGTATCATGGCAAAGAAAGTTGTTGCAACATTAAAGACAGGAACCGGCAAAAGTTACGCCAAGGTGATCCGGATGCAAAAATCTGAAAAGTCTGGCGCATACGCTTTTGAGGAAGATATTGTAGATGCGGATAAGGTGAAAGATTACTTCGCACAAAAAAAATAGAACCATTTGTTTTTTTGTGGGCACACAGAACGTGTAAGCACACGAAAGATCGCTTTTCAGATCTGTTCCAGCAAAATGGATACAGGTCTGTTTTTATTTTAACCATGCTTTTTTATGGGCTTGTTTGATATTTTTTCCAAAAACAAGGAACAGAAGCTTGAAAAGGGTTTGTCTGCCACACGCACATCCATTTTCTCAAAGCTTTCTCGAGCGGTTGCCGGTCGTTCTACCGTTGATGCCGATGTGCTTGACGATCTTGAGGAGGTGTTGATCAGCTCTGACGTTGGTGTGGCTACAACAATTAAAATCATCGAAAGAATTGAGGCCCGGGTTGCAAAAGACAAATACCTGGGAACGGATGAGTTAAACCGGATTTTAAAGGAAGAGACCGTTTCCTTGCTTGCAGAAAACAAGGCGATGGATTATCACGGTGTCTTGTCAGAAAGCGATGAACGGCCCTATGTTATCATGGTCGTTGGCGTGAATGGTGTGGGTAAAACTACCACCATCGGTAAGCTTGCAAATAAAATGCGTCTTGCCGGGAAGAAAGTTGTGATTGGGGCTGCCGACACGTTTCGGGCAGCTGCTGTTGATCAGCTAACTATTTGGTCGCAACGGGCCGAGGTGCCGATTGTGTCGCAGGGGATGGGTGCTGATCCGGCTTCCGTTGCCTATGATACTATGGTTTTTGCAAAAAATGAAAATGCCGACGTAGCAATTGTTGATACTGCCGGCAGGTTGCACAACAAGGTAAATCTGATGAATGAGCTGGCAAAAATCAAACGGGTGATGCAAAAGGTTATTCCCGGAGCGCCTCACGAGATTTTGCTGATCCTTGACGGGTCAACCGGACAAAATGCATTTGAACAGGCCAAACAGTTTACTTCGGCCACCGAGGTGAATGCCCTTGCCATCACCAAGCTGGATGGTACCGCCAAAGGCGGTGTCGTAATTGGTGTCAGCGATCAGTTCAAAACGCCCGTTAAATACATTGGCGTCGGGGAGGGGATCGACGACCTCCAGTTGTTTGACAGGGAAGCATTTGTTGAGACGCTATTTAATTAAAGATCCCGAAATGACAAAAAAAACCTCCCTCCAGGTTGTCAGCCTGGGTTGTTCCAAAAACCTTGTTGATTCAGAAAAGATCCTCGGACAGCTGTCACCCGGAAAATTCTCCATTCAGGAAGCGGGCAGGGGTGATGCCGACATTGTGATCATTAACACCTGTGGATTTATCCACGACGCCAGGGAAGAAAGCATTGATACCATCCTGCAATATATTCAACTGAAGAACGAAGGCAAACATGAAAAGGTGATTGTATGTGGTTGCCTCTCCCAGCGCTATATGCAGGAACTGAAAAATGAAATCCCGGAAGTGGATGCCTGGTTTGGCGTTGCCGCCACACACGATCTTTATGCTTATCTCAACGAGCCATACCATGAAACCCTTCACAACCGGCATCTTACAACACCAAATCATTATGCTTACCTGAAAATTGCTGAGGGGTGCGACCGTACTTGCTCATTTTGTGCCATTCCAATAATAAGAGGGCCTTACCAGTCAGCATCAATCAACAACCTGGTTGCTGAAGCAAGGTTGCTGGCGGGAAAAGGGGTTAAAGAACTGTTGCTTGTGGCACAGGACTTAAGCTATTATGGCTTTGACCTGTCAAAAAAACCGATGCTGACAGCGCTTTTGGAAGCCCTTGCTGATATCAGGGGTATAGAGTGGATACGCCTGCATTATGCCTACCCGAACAATTTTCCGGAAAGCGTACTGGAAATGATGGCCGGCAACCCAAAAATTTGCAATTACCTTGACATCCCGCTACAACACATAAATGACGATATCCTGCGTTCAATGCGACGCGGACACTCCAGACAGCAGACCATCAATTTCCTTGAAAAAGTTCGTCGGCTGGTTCCCGGAATAGCCTTGCGCACAACATTGATGGTTGGGTATCCGGGTGAAACGGAGGAAGCTTTTCAGGAGCTGTATGATTTTGTTGAAACAACCCGCTTCGACAGACTTGGCGTCTTTACCTACTCCCCGGAAGAAGGCACACGTGCCTTTGAGTTGGGTGATCCGGTAACAGCGGCAGTAAAAAACAGACGGGAGGAAAAGATTATGTCTTTGCAGGCCGGCATATCCTTTGATATTAATCAGGCCAGAGTAGGAAAAACCTTCCGTGTTATTATTGACCGTAAGGATGGCGAATACCTGGTCGGACGCACAGAATATGACTCTCCGGAGGTTGACAATGAGGTCTTGATTGCACCTCAGAACGGACCGGAACCGGGCCAGTTTGCCGATGTCCTGATAACCGGAGCAGAAGAATTTGACTTGTACGGCAAGCTTTTGACCTGATGTTCGTTTGATTTAGTTCATTAAAAGTCCATTGAATATCAGTTTATTAGTCACCGGAGTGGATCCTCTGAAATTGGGGACAAAAGAAAACAGCAAGGCTTGCCCTTCGCCGCGCTGCATCCAAACAATTGCCGGATGGCGCTCAATCAGTTGTTCATTTTCGGCATAGCCACTCAGCAAAATCTTGTCATCTTCCGGAAATAAACCGATTACACGCCTGTCCATTCCGAATGCAGGGATGGATGTAGCAAAAACCGGGGCGTTTCGGTGAAATACGCCGGTTTTTTTCTGCATTCCCCATGTCAACGGGTGGTCTTCTCTCAGGTGGATGCTTATAAAAGAGCCCGGACAATAGAATCCGTTGTTTTGCAGTCTGGATGAAACGTCCTGGATCGGAAAACGAAAGTCCTGTTCGTTATTCCCGGGCTGCATCAAACCGAAAAACAGTTCGGTGGAGCGGCCCCAGGATATAATATTACCACCTTTATTCATAAATGCCAGCACGTTTTGCCAGCCTTCGGTGCCCATTCCTTCGATGTATTCCGGGTTGTAAAACGGTACAAATACCTCTCCTCCACGCGTGCTGCGTCCCTGAATGATCTGGTCCTTGCCGCTGTCAGGAAAGATGATCACGTCAAAATCTCCGGAAAGATCTGCCGACTTAAAATCAGCGGGATTCAAAACGGTATAGGGAATGCCGTATGTGTCGAACAAAAACCGTGTCCATCCGGCATCCATATCGTGGAAGTTGGTCTCACATAGGGCGATTCTGGGAAGTCTGACAGGAGTTAACGAAGCATCCGGACGTTCGGTTATAAAAACCGGTGAAAGCTTCATCTCTTCAAGTATGGCTTCCAGTTCTTTTCTGTTTCTCCTGTTGATTTCGATCAAAAAACTTCCTGCGGGGAGTGGGCTGCCGGTTGCTTCCAGAGACTGGCTTATGCGGTTGGCATCGATGCCGGACGTCATGGCCATGAAGGCAAACCGGTAACTTTCGTTTCGGTTTGATGGCAGGGCAATCCAGGTTGCGTCTTCAGGTATTTGATGCTTTTTGATTAACTCCTCGGCTCTTACCGCAGATATAAGGATATCATCTGCTTGCCGGTAAGTGTTTACTTCGATGCTTCGCAATCCTCTGTGCAGGGGCAATGACCAGCTGGTGATATCATAGGGTCTGATCATTTCCCCTCCGGGAGTATATCTTCTGATAGGATATTCCTGACTTTCCATCACCTCTTTGATGAAGGCCCTGAATGGTTGCGCAAGTGGGATAATGATGTCTCCTGCATGGACTTTTTTGTTTTCCAAAACCGTGTCTTCATCCATCCGGTAAATTTGTATTCCGTGTTTTTCCAATAAAAACAGCAATTCAATGAGTTCGCTGTCATCGTGTTGCATGGCAGGAAGCACGTAATAAAACGGGGGTTCTGTCTTCCCTTTGTTGATCTCCTTGCGGCACAATTCATTTCTGAATGTCAGAATGTCTTCGCGGTGAAGTGCTGCTGTTTTGATGAGGCTATAAACCGATTCCAGCTCATACTGAACAAGATCGCCCAGGCGCCACCATCCGCCCGGCCAGGGTGCCGGAAAGTTGATGCTTTTCTTGTATTCAGAGAGTCCTTTCCCGAATACGCGCAGCTCATTGGCTTCAATATACACAGGTGTGGCGAGTTGTACGCTGGCAGCCTCCGTTAGCAGACTGATCACATTTTTCCAGGCACTTGTTTGGGTGGATCCCGGCCAGTAATCATCGAAAAGGTAATGCTGACTGACACCCTTTAGTCCGCCGGCTGTCATGTCGCGCGCCATATTGGACCCGAAGACCCATGTCCAGTTCCAGACCAACTCATCGATGTTCTGCGCGATCGGATCGTGGTTGGGAGGTACGAAATAGCGCGGTCCGGTACTGCCCATCTGATGCTTTTCTACCAAAACATGTGGAAACCAGTCAAGATTATAAATGTCTGCTACAGCCTGGTTGTCGGTTTGCGTCAGTGTTATGAAATCCCTGTTGATGTTATGTCCTACATATTTATGATAAACACCCGGCAAAGAGCTTCCCTCATAAGGGGTGTCAAGGTATTTGTTGTAGTGCGACACGATCATGTCCATACCGTCCGGATTATGACTTGGCACCATCATGAATACCACATCATCGAGAAACTCAGGCCTGCTGTCGGTGCCGGTGATCAGGTTGTATGCCATCAAAGGTGCTGCCTGCGACGGGGCCACTTCTGTTGAGTGCATCGACAGGGTCACAAGTACAAATACTTTTCCTTCTGCAATCATGGCATCCAGTGTATCCTGCGGCAAATTGCCATCCAGCGCAAGCCTTTCGTTGATGTGGCGTAGTCTTTCGAGGTTCTGAATGTTCTCAGCAGCCGAAACAAACGTGATATACATCGGCTTACCCATTGGAGATGCCCCGTTTTCGATCATGGTGATCATGTCTGACTCCTGTTGCAGCAAGTCCAGATAGTCAATCATTGGTTGATATTTAAACATCTTTCTGTCAGCTCCTGGCATGAAACCAAAAAAATCTTCCGGATGGGTCAGCTTTCCGGTTTCATTTCCCGCGACAGCGGCAGGTAAGCAGAGTATTAATGCAAGAAGGATAATAATTGTCATTTTTAAAGAATGCATAGCTTTTCACTTTTCATTTTTCACTTTTCCCTTTTCCCTTTTCACTTTTCATTATGGTCTCATACCCACTCTTCAGTATATCGAGGGCTTCCTCCCGGTTGGTGCCTTCGGCATAGGTTCTGAGCAGCGGTTCTGTGCCTGATGGGCGGATCATCAGCCACTGGTGTTCGCTAAAGTAATATTTAAATCCGTCAAGTGTTTCAACTTTTTGAACCACATAATCACCGAACTGTTTGTAGTGCCCTTTCTTACAGTTATTGACGATCCTTTCTTTTTCCTGCTGAGGGATCTTTAGGTCTGAGCGTTCAAAGGCAAAGCTCCCGGTAATGTCATATATTTCCTGAATCAGTTCCTGGAGGGTTTTTCCGGTATTTACCATGGCTTCCCAGATTACCAACCCGTTATATATGCCATCGCGTTCCGGTAGCTGCCCTTTCACGGCAATGCCGCCTGATTCCTCACCCCCGACCAGCACCTCTTCTTCAAGCATAATTCCACAAATATACTTGAAACCGATTTTTACAAACTCAATTGGAATATTGTATGTTTCGCATAGTTTTTTGATTTTCACTGATGAAGAAAATCCGACAACAACTTTACCTGTCATTTTCTTATAATTGTGCAAATAATGGATCAGCAAAAGGATCACGTGGTGAGAGTCGATATAATTCCCTTTGCTATCCATTAGTGCAGTACGGTCTGCATCCCCGTCAACGGCCAGGCCACAATCAATATTTCCTTTATCGCTGATGGTCTGGCTGAATGCTTTAAGGTTTTTGGCCAGCGGTTCCGGTGGGATTCCATTGAACAGTGGCTGGCGTTCGCAGTGCAGCAAAGTGATATCCGGAAACAATTTTTGCATCACCCTTTGTCCGGCACCATACATGGCATCAAATGCGAAATTAAAGTCTGAATTGCGGATGGCATACAGGTCAAACTGTTCTTCAAGGTAGTTGATATACATTCCTTCCAGATCGACAGGAACCAGCAGGCCGCTGTTTTGCATCTCATTCAGATCCGTTTCATCGAGCATCTGTTCATCAATTGAATCGGGGATCAATGCTTCCAGTTCGTGCACTTCGACCTCGAGTAAAGGACCGCCATAATTGCCTTTTAGCTTATATCCGTTATATTCCGGGGGGTTGTGACTTGCCGTGATATAAACACCGACAGCACAGCCATACTTTTTTGTCCCCATTGAGACCATCGGTGCTGTTGCAAAAGTATCTGCCATGTATACCTTCACGTTGTTTTTGGTTAGAACTTTTATCACTGTTGCAGTGAAAAGCTCTCCACCGAAGCGGCAATCGTGTCCGACCATCACACTGGGTTGATCTGTTCTGCTTATTACCCATTTTGCCGTGGCTTCAGCAATGCGTGCCACATTTGTAACCGTAAACTCCTTGGCAATTACGGCTCGCCATCCGTCTGTTCCGAATTTTATTTTCTTCATTGTGTTATTTTTATCTGAAAATTCTGCGTTCATTCAATGCTTGTTGGTATTCCCGTGCATTTCTTAAATGTTCCCTGTAGGTTTTGGCAAATACGTGGTATCCGCTGAAATCGGCTTTGGCAGAGAAGAAGAGGTAGTCGTGCTGTTCATAATTCAAAACGGCATCCAGCGTGGCAGGCTCCGGCAGGTTTATCGGCCCTGGTGGCAAACCGGCATAACGGTAGGTGTTGTATGGAGAGTCGACTTCCAGATGGCTATTCAGTACCCTGTTGATGGTGAAGTCCCCCAGTGCATAAACAACGGTTGGGTCAGCCTGAAGGGGGATACCTCTTGCAAGCCTGTTTACATATACTCCGGCAATTATGGGCATTTCATCCTGTTTGTTGGTTTCGCTTTGCACAATGGATGCCAGAGTTCCAATTTCTTCAGGAGTCATGCCCATTTCGTCAGCACGCGCCATGCGATGTTCGTTCCAGAAAGCCTGGTATTCGCGTTGCATTCGTTCGATCAGTTGATTTTCGCTGATGTTCCAGAAGACCTCATACGTATTCGGGATGAACAACAGCTTGATGTCGGGCGTGCTTAACCCGGTATGGCTGATGGTTGCAGGATCGGATAAAACATCATAAATTGTACTTTCATCAAGCTCAATCTGAATGGCCAGGCTGGCAGCCAACTCTTCAACGGTCCTGATGTTGGTGATCGTGAGCCGAACGGGCGCCTGTTCACCTGAACGGAGCAAATTCACAAGTGCGTTATTTGACATCCCTTCATGAACGAAATAGCGGCCAGACCTTACCCTGTTTGGATAATTCTTCCTTTGTGCCACCCGGTCAAAACTGCCAATGTTTGATATAATATCCTCGTTCACGAGTATCTGTGTTACCGATTCGTAATCGCTCCCGGTGGGAAGGTACAAATAGGTAGTTTGATTCACGTTGGGTGCAAAAACGATGGAATAAACAAACAGCGCTGCCACAATGGCCACACCGGCCATCATGACAAAAATCCAGATTATGAGTCGCTTTATCCTTTTATTATTGCGCATCTTCCCCTTGCTGATCAAAAATCAATTGTAAAAAATGTTCATCAAGCCACTCCTGTTCGTGCAGTCGCCACGATTTTCTGGTGCCGGTAACGATAAAGCCATTGTTCTGAAACAACTTCATGCTGTGCTCATTCTTTATACCCACGCCGCAGTAAAGCTGTTGAAGGTTTAATACCTTGTTTGCATACTTTGTAAGCAGGTTTAATGCTTCCGAGCCGTATCCCTGGTGGCGGTGTTCTTTACCAATGATGATCCCCACTGCAGCACGCTTGTGATGAGGGTCAAAGTCAAACAGGTCAATGATGCCGATCTGCCGGCCTGGCTTATCTGCAATAACAAGGCGCAATTGCTTGTCCTCATAAATATTGTTGGCGGCGTTCAGTATGTACTGTTCAAGAAAAAAACGGGAATGTGGATTCAGATTGTTGCTTGTATGCCAGTTTTCCGAATCGTTTTCCCACTGATACAATACATCCAGGTCTTCAATCTCAATAGGTCTGAGAATGATCCGATCGGCTTCAAAGAATTTCATGGGTATGGTTTTTACTGAATAATTCATAACTTGATGTTGCCTGAAAATACATAATCAGCTGCCCCCCTGAGCCTGATGTTGGTAAAAGGGCCAGAATCCGGGGCAGAGAAAGAGACCATCAGCGGACCGCCATTTGTTTGGACAATAAACACATTTTGCACATTGTTTTTTTTAAATACGCCGGTGGTCAGCGCTGTAGCTGTCACTCCTGTGCCGCACGACATTGTTTCCCGCTCTACACCCCGCTCATAAGTTCTGACGGCTATTGTTTGCTCATCAATGATTTCAACAAAATTGACATTAACCCCTTTTTCTTTCCATTTGGGTGAATTCCGGATCTGGTGTCCAACTGCCGGAACATCAATTTGAGAGATATTGTCGTCATAAATTACCAGATGCGGGGAACCTGTATTGATAAAATACATTCCTGATGAGAGATATTCAGGTTGTGCCGTGTCATTTAAATGAACACGTATGTCATGGCTTCCTTGGTGGGCCTTGATTACTTCCGCCTGATGCGCACCGTCAAAAGCAATGAAATGCAGACTGTTGCTGCTGATGGCTTTGATCTGATTCGCGAAGGCTACTGCACAGCGGCTTCCGTTGCCACAAAAGCTTCCTTCTCTGCCGTCTGCATTGAAATAAACCATCTTAAAGGCATATTCCGGTGATGCTTCCAGTAAAATCAAACCGTCAGCACCAATGCCAAAGTGTCTGTTGCACAGGTTTTCAATAACGCGATCCCTTTCCTCCCCTTTGAAATAAAATGCACCGGAACGATTGTCAACCATGATGAAATCGTTGCCTGTGCCCTGGTATTTATGGAAATTCAAAATCACATTTCAAAGATACACGACAATTTTAAATAAAAACCAAGATTAAAGAACATGGATTCTTCTGTTTAATGAAAATTTAGTTTTATTAAGATATTTTAAGGGACACAAGGCATGCTTATTGTTAAGTAGATCAATGACTGAGAATGCTGACAGACTGACAAAAGGGTTGGTTTGATAAATAAACATATTCGGTAATATAATTGTTTTACATAGAAAAATCAGTTGTTATGAAAAAAATATTGGTATTGTTTTTTGTGGCTATTGTTGGCGGGATGGTTTCTTTGGGAATCAATCAGTATTTTTTTGTTACACCCAATGAGCAGGTTGTTGCTCATACCATTCCACATCGGTCGGAGCAACCTCCCGGTCATTTTACAAGTCAGCGTGGTCCTTCTGTAACTACTTTGCCTGATTTTACGGTTGTTGCTGAAAGCACGGTTAATGCCGTAGTCCACATCCGTGCTGAGTTTGAGCGGCGTGGAGGCATGCATGACGATTATTTTGGTCATGGGGATATTTTTGATTTCTTTTTTGGACCGCGCAACCGCAGGCCAGCGCCGGAGCGCCAGCCGGTTGTCGGATCAGGTAGCGGTGTGATCATCAGCGACGATGGCTACATCCTGACAAACAACCACGTAATAGATAATGCTTCGCTGATTGAGGTGACTTTTAATGATAACCGTGTGTATGAAGCTTATCTGGTAGGAAACGATCCAACCACGGACCTTGCTTTGTTGAAAATTGAAGAGGAAGGACTGCCATTCCTTATTTTTGGCGACTCAGATGAATTGCTGGTCGGTGAGTGGGTGCTCGCCATTGGAAATCCATTTAATCTTGCTTCTACGGTTACTGCGGGCATAGTGAGTGCCAAAGGAAGGAATATCAATATCCTGTCTGAAGAGATGGCCATTGAGTCATTCATCCAGACGGATGCGGCTGTGAATCGCGGAAATAGCGGAGGTGCCCTGGTGAATACCCATGGTGAGCTGATCGGGATCAATACAGCCATTGCTTCAACTACCGGCACTTTTACCGGTTACTCCTTTGCGGTCCCGTCTAACATAGCTCTCAAAGTGATGGAGGATTTGCTGGAATATGGGGAAGTTCAAAGGGCAAAACTGGGTGTTGTTATTTCTCCGATGACAGGCAGAAGGGCTGATGAACTGGATATTGGTGTGATACAGGGAGCATATGTTGAAGAGGTGGAAAGCAATAGCGCTGCTGATCAGGCCGGTATTCGGGCTGGTGATGTGATCACTGGAATCGATGGCAATAAAGTGCGTAACCCCTCCGAGCTAATCGAAACGGTTGGAAGGAAAAGGCCGGGTGATCAGATAACTGTTAGGTATTACAGGAATGGTCGCGAACAGGAAACAGTTGCAAAATTGAAGAATGTTTTTGGTGAGATCGCCGCGGTTACCCGGGAGTCAAGAGGCGTTAACGAGCTGTTGGGTGCACGTTTTGAAACACTTACTGACAGCGATCTGCAAGCTTTGAACATCGACCATGGGGTGCGTGTTGAATCTTTATCAAGAGGCGCATTAAGCAGTGCAGGCGTCCGCAGAGGGTTTGTTATCACACACATTGACAACGAACCTGTAAACGCGCCACAAGATATTACAAACATTCTGAAAGGCAGAACCGGAGGCGTGTTGATAGAGGGTGTATACCCCGGAGGACGAAGGGCCTATTATGGGGTTGGGATTAATTAAACAAAAAAGCAATAAAATTGTTAATCATCCGTCTCTAAGACTAAAAGGGCTTGCCCATTTAGAAAAAATATTGTACCTTTGGGGGCTTTTTACGGGTGTTGTTCACGTCCGTGATTTCCCTTTGATCGAATTTAACATAAATATATGCGACAATTAAAGATATCCAAATCGATAACCAATCGCGATACCGCGTCTTTGGATAAGTATTTACAGGAGATTGGCAAAGTACCGCTGATATCTGCTGAGGAGGAGGTTCAACTTGCCCAGCGGATCAAACAAGGCGATCAGGTTGCCCTGGAAAAGCTTACCAAAGCGAACTTGCGATTTGTTGTGTCGGTTGCAAAACAATATCAGAACCAGGGATTAAGCCTTCCGGACTTGATTAATGAAGGGAATCTTGGTCTGATAAAGGCAGCCAAGCGTTTTGATGAAACGAGGGGGTTTAAGTTTATCTCTTATGCTGTTTGGTGGATCCGCCAGTCAATACTTCAGGCACTTGCTGAACAGTCGCGTATTGTTCGTTTGCCTTTGAATCAGGTAGGCTCATTAAATAAGATCAAAAAAGAAGCCTCCAGACTGGAGCAGCAATTTGAACGCCCACCCTCCGCCGAAGAACTCGCTGATGCTTTGGATGTCCACGAGGATAAGATCACAGAGTCATTCCGTATCAGTACCCATCATGTTTCAGTGGATGCACCGCTTGTTCAGGGAGAAGATGCAAGCTTGCTCGATGTGTATGTGAACCAGGATTCACCAAATGCAGACTCCAGCCTGATCCACGAATCCCTGGCCAGAGAGATACAACGATCGCTTGCGACGCTCACCGAAAAAGAGCGTGATGTGATCAACCTCTATTTTGGTATCGGGATGAACCATGGGCTTACCCTTGATGAGATCGGGGCCAAATTTGATCTGACACGTGAACGCGTCCGCCAGATTAAAGAAAAGGCGATACGCAGACTAAAACATACGTCCAGAAGTAAGCTGTTGAAAGCTTATCTCGGGCAATAAAAACACCGATTATAGTTTTTAAAGGCATCCCAGGATGCCTTTTTTTGTATATTTATACACATAAATCAGTCAAACTAGTTCGCGAGATTGAATAACGATTTGTTTCTTGAATTGACTGATAATTCAGGATATTTTAAATACATATTTTTGTTACCATGCGAAAAAAATTATTCTTATTGACTTTAGTGGCCCTGCTGGTTCCTGGCGTTTTTTCCACCATGTTAGCAAGGGATATCAAAGTGCAGATTGCTGCTACTGCTGACGTACATGCACGTTTGTTTCCCTACGATTTTATTGAAAATAAACCTGCCCGTACCTCTATGGCTAACATTCATTACTTTACTGAAGCCATCAGGGCCCGCGAAGGAAGCAACCTGATTCTTCTGGATAACGGTGATATGTTGCAGGGTACTACTGCTGCCTGGTATGCCAATTTTGTGCAGGAATCAGATAAAAACCTGTTCAGCAGAGTGATGAACTTCATGAGGTATGATGCGGCTACCATAGGTAATCATGATATTGAAGCCGGACTGGAAGTTTATAACAGGCTAACTGAGGAATTTAATTTTCCCTGGCTGGGGGCCAATGTGCTGGATGCGGAAACAAATGAACCTTACTTTCAGCCTTATGTGATTGTTGAACGGGGGGCGCTTCGTATTGCAGTTCTCGGGCTTACAACCACAGGTGTTCCTAACTGGTTGCCACCACATCTTTGGGAAGGGCTTGCCTTTCAGGATATGGTAGAGTCTGCCAGATATTGGGTTGATTATATCCGGGAAAACGAAAAGCCCGATGCTTTAGTTGGCTTGTTTCACAGCGGACTGGGGTCACTGGATGCCGATCCTGAAGCACATCCGCTGGAGCACGCGTCCGGGTATGTAGCTAAGCATGTTCCCGGTTTTGATCTGATCTTTTCATCTCACGACCACCGCCGGAGGATCCAGACAGTAGTAAATGTGGAAGGGGATAACGTGCTTGTGATTGGTCCCGGTCATTTTGCGGAACATCTGGCGATCGCCGAGCTAACCTTTTCGCGTACCGGCAGAAGGCAGTATGAGTTCAAGAATGTACGTGCCGAAATGCTCGACGCAAGCGAGGTAGTACCCAGCCATTCCTTCATCCGTAAGTTTGAAGCAGATGTTGACGAGATCATTGAATTCTCGAACCAGAGAGTGAGCCGTCTGCTGGAGCCGATGCACTCCATAGACGCGTTGTTTGGCAGTGCTGCGTTCACAGATATGGTTCATGATATCCAGCTCAGCATTACAGATGCGGATGTTTCTTTTACGGCTCCCTTGGCATTTGATGCAACCATAAAGGCCGGACCGCTGCGAATGAGAGACTTCTTCAAGCTTTATGAGTATGAGAACTATCTGTATGTGATGGAACTGAGCGGACAAGAGATCAAAGACCATCTTGAATATTCATACAGCTTGTGGTTTAATGAGATGCAATCTGAAGACGACCATTTGCTAAATCTGCATCTCGATCAGCTCGGACGAATACCTGCTGACAGACGAGGAAGAAGCGCTTTACGCAATGCACCGTATAACTTTGACTCTGCAGCTGGCATCAATTATGTGGTGGACGTTTCCAGATCTTTTGGTGATAGAGTAAGGATCATTGATTTTGAGGATGGCCGCGAATTCTTGCCTGATGAAATGTACAAAGTTGCTATCAACTCCTATCGTGGCAGCGGTGGAGGCGGACATCTTACCCAGGGTGCAGGAATTTCGCACGAAGCGCTTAATGAACGGATTGTCTTTTCAACGGAAACGGATCTCAGAAAGCAGATGATCGATTTTTTTATGGAGATCGATGCTTTTCAACCCGAAAAACGAAACAACTGGCGTGTGATACCGGAAGCATGGGCGGAAGCTGGTCGGGAAAAAGATATGCCTTATATCAAATAAGCGCAAACGTTCCATTAAAGATCCTCGCGCAGGCGAAACTCTTTTCTGTGATATGTATCACCACGTTTGATGATCATTGAGATTGGATACCTTTCCCTGATGGTGATTATGTCCAATATATCTTCCATATTGAGCTCATAATGCCTCAAGTGGTTGATCTGTACGATTTGATCGCCCGGGAGAATACCTGCTTCGTAAGAGACAGACCCGGGTCGTACATAGTGAATAATGAACTGATCCAGGTAATCACCGCGGGCTACAATCTCGATGCCGCTTAATCCGGAGCTGAATGGTTTGGAAAAATTCCTGCTTGGTTGTAAAACGATTTGTTCTGACGGGTAATCAATGATAATGTTAAATCTGTTGATGATGGCACCACCAATCAGTCCCTCCCAGTTAATCTCCTGATCATAAAAAACAAGGAACTCTGTATCGGGATAAAACACAAGGGGATCATCAATTTTTACATCACCAATGATGAATTGATTTATCCTGCCAACCTCGCCCATCAGGTTTCCACTTATCCCTTTGCCCAAAAAACTGCTGATGGTTTTTTCTGACATAGAGATATAATTGCGGTTCAGGTAAACAGGATGACTCGCCCCCAAATCCAATAGCAGGTTGGTGGTTAGTGTATCGCCGTTATGACCTACCAAAGATACTTCAACATAGGGTTTGCCATTCACCAGTTGCATCGGTATCACGTGGCTCCTGCGTCTGATCCTATAGTCGGGATCCCTGTGTACACGCATTCTGCTATTTGCATAATTGATTTCAACAGGAAAATTTTTAAAAAAATCATAACCCAGAATGCCATAAACAGGGAAACCGAAAACCTCGGAAAATTTCAGCAAATCCTCCGGGATTATTAGCATATTCATGTTTTTTCCACGTATTCCCGGTAACCGAAGGTCCACATCGGTTGATAATGCAGCCTGAACAATTCCCTCTCCTCCAAGGCCATAAATGTAAACGAATTCATCAAATCCCAGATCCAGCAAGTGCGCAAGCATCGGTTCGGTTAAAATGGTTGTTCGAACACCTGTGTCCAGAATAAAGTAAAACGGACCACGCTCATTGATCGAAACGGGAACTACAGCCAGGTTGTTTCTTACTTCTATGGGTACTATGACACTCCTTCTGTCTCGTTCAAATTCAAATTCGGATGGTTCCCTGGCAGAAAGGCTTACCATGAACAAGCAACAAAGAAAAGTATATAAGAGGTAACGTATCATATTTCGTAATAAGCTACCCTATAAACAGCAATAATTCGGCCAAAGTTTAATCGGGTAGTAAATAATTGTGTGTGTTTTATTAAAATAATAACAAAAAGGCAAAAAATATCTTTAAATATTGCGGCGCTGCATTTTATATTTATTTATAGAATGTATGATTTCGGACAATTGTGTCCCAAACTGCACACTATCGATTTTGCAAAAGTTGCTTATTGATCTGTTTGGCAATAGAGGGCCCTTCATAAATAAAGCCGGTGTAGACCTGTACAAGGCTCGCTCCGGCTTTCAGGACTTGTATGGCGTCATCAGCAGTAAAAATACCGCCAACACCAATAACTGGAATCCGGCCTTTTGATTTTTTATAAATGTATTCAATACTACGGATTGACTTGTGCTGCAGTGGTTTTCCGCTTAATCCGCCCTGGCCGATTGCTTCCAGTTTTTTATTTTGGGTTTTTAACCGGTCCCTTTGTGCTGATGTATTGGTAGCGATAATTCCATCGAGTTTGGTAACAGAAACAATTTCCAGAACTTCATCAAGCTGATGATTGTTCAGATCGGGAGATATTTTGAGAAGTACCGGTTTTTGTTCTGGTTTCGCACGATTGATCTTCTGAATCGCGTGTAAAAGCTCAAGCATCTTGTCTTTGTCTTGCAATCCGCTTAAACCTTTAATGTTTGGACAACTGACATTGACTGCGAAATAATCGACAAGATCAAAAAGTACTTCAAAGCAGTGGCAATAGTCGTGAACGGCCTTTTCGTTTGGAGTTGCTGTATTTTTACCAATATTGCCACCGATGATCACTTTGGGATGGTTTTTTCTCAGGTTTTTTGCAAAAGCCTGAACGCCGTCATTATTGAAGCCCATTCTGTTTATCAGTGCCTTGTCTTTTGGCAGTCTGAAAAGTCGTGGTTTCGGGTTTCCCGGTTGCCCTGCCGGTGTAACAGTTCCGATCTCAACAAAGCCAAATCCGAAATTCGCAAGCGGGTTGTAGAGTCTGGCCTCTTTGTCGAAGCCGGCGGCAATGCCAACAGGATTGGGGAATTTCAGGCCAAAGAGATTGCGTTCCAGATCCGGATGTCTGACCTGGAACATTTTTTTTATGATTGCAGATGTGCCGGGAACCCGGAAAAGAGTCAGCAAAAGAATGGAAACCATCCGGTGAATGAACTCCGGGGGGAGGAGGAACAACAGTGGACGCAGGAAAATCCTGTACATTTTGGTCTTTTGGATTTACACAACCATTGCTACTGATCTTGATCTTTTTTCTCTTTTTCTTTTGCTGCTTCGGGTGCTTGCCCCGGCTCTTTATCCCCGTCTGTCTTCTCTTCTTCTTCTTCCGGCTTGCTGATCAAATCCTTGTCAAGCAGCAGGTTGTACCAGTTGAAAACTTTTTTTATATCATTAAAGTAAACCCTTTCTTTATCGTACTCAGGCAACATTTCTTCAAATTTTGCCATCGCAGCTGCCTGATCCTTCTTTGGATTATCAAGGGCTTTACCCTCCTGATGCTCATAAAGCCTCCAAATGACATTCTTGAGCGGCATTTCACCTTCTGTTGTGAATATGTTGATGTCTTCAAGAATGCTGGATCGTTCCGTAGCAAAGACGGGTGTTTTGCGCCCATCTGTCAGCGATTCGACAACCAGGCCGTTTCGGGTTTCCGAAATGATTCTGAACAATCCGCTCTTTCCGGAAATGGTTATTATTTTACTGAGATCCATATTTGTTCGTTATTATTGTGATGATAATTAATTAGGAGCTTATTGAATGATCAGTCTTTGAGTTGCCGTGTCTGTTTCGTTTGATAACCTGATAAAATACATGCCTTTTGGCAGGTTTGTTGTATCAAAGGTTTCCAGTATTTCAGATCCGGAAGCCGGAATGTTTCTGTGTTCAATTTGCCTGCCGTGCATATCTATGATCATTAACTCAATACCATTTG
>SKSI01000074.1 GCA_007123065.1 Bacteroidales bacterium | reverse complement strand
GTTGAATTGATGATTCGTTTAGAGTTTAGCGTCAAGTGTTTGGTATAAGCCTTCCGCATATGAGGGAGCTGCGTTAGAAAACAAGGCAACTAAAGATTAAGGTTGAGATTAAGGCTGAGGAAGCGAAGTCCCGAAAACGAAGTGATTCGGGATTGAGACATTCGGGAATAGTTCTGTCATCCTTAACAAAGCAGAGGATATAAATAAACCTTATTCCTGATTCCGAAGCGCCTCAATCGGATTTTGGCTGGCTGCACGATAGCTGATCAATCCGATCGTAACGATAGCAATGAGATACATCACTAGTGAAGGTATCAGGAAAGCGGCTACGCTGAGATCAATCCGGTAAGCAAAGTTGTCGAGCCAACGGCTTACGAACAGATATGCCGCCGGCCAGGCCAGGAGGTTGGAAACCAATACCAGGATGCTGTATTCGCTGATGGCCAGACGGGCAATCCTGTTTGTGGATGCTCCCAGCACTTTTCTGATGCCGATCTCCTTCGTTTTTGTGGCTGCGGCATAAACAGCGAGTCCGATCAGACCCAGTACCGACAAAAGGATGGCAAGTCCGCTGAAGCTGCTGACAATAACCATCATCCGCTGGTCATCCTGGTAAAGCATATTGTATTGCTGGTCTACGAACTGCAACTGCAATGGCCATTGGGGTGCTTCCTGGCTCCAGGTGTTTTCCAGGTACGTTAGCACCTCCTGTCGCTGGTCGGATTGGTACCGGATCAGTATGTTGAAATCGTATTGGGGATAGTTCTCTTTGCTGATGAAGAATACCATTGGGATAGCCCGTTCGTGAAGGGATTCGTAATGAATGTCTTCCACAATCCCTACAACCTGGCGTGCCTGGCCGTCATAAAATCCCTGCAGTGTTTCTCCCATGATTGCATCTCCACCCATTCTGGAATGTGCCGCCTGATTGATGATCACTGTTTGATTTCGGTCGGCAGCAATATCCTCAGAAAAGTCCCGGCCAGAAAGGATCTGACTTTGCATTGTACTGAAAAAGTTTGCTTCAACAGAAATGAGAGCCACATGCAGGTTTTGCCTTCCTTCTGCACCCTCAAAACTCATGTGGCCGTAATTGTTGGGTTTGCCGGGAGGTAAATTGAACGCAAAACTGACGTTTTCCACACCGGTATGCTGCAGCATCTGTTCCTTCAACCAGATGGCGCGTGAGGATCTGTGTTCATCAAACGGATTAGTAACTGCGATAAGTCCTTCACGTTGATACCCCGGTGACCGGTCTGACAAGTATTGCATTTGAGAAAACACTGTAAGACTGGCGATGATCAGGGCCGTGGATGCCGAGAATTGAAGCATGATCAGGAACTGGCGCAGGCTAAAGCGATATCGCTTTCCTGATAATCCCTTGATCTGACTGATTGTTTGATCACCTTTTATGATATGAATCGCCTTATACCTTGAAATTACAAATGCAGGGTAAGCCCCGGCCAAAGCAGAAACAACAACAAACAATCCCAGCAGGGATAAAAACATTGCCGGATCGGAAAAAAGCCGTATTGATAAATCTTTTCCTGTCAGGTTGTTCAGAAAAGGAATAAATATTTCTGTCAGCAACAAGGCCAGGAATAATGCTACCAATACCAATATGGAAGTTTCCAGGATAAACTGGATGATCAGGTTGCGGCGGCTTGCACCAAGCACTTTCTTGATGCCGATCTCCCTGGCCCTTCGGATGGCTGTGGCTACACTCAGGTTTACAAAATTAAAACAAGCCAGCGATAAGATCAGTAGAGCGATTACCAGAAAGGTCACAACTACGCGTATGTCACCGCGGTTGGCCTGATCCCATTGCACGTGGGCAGACCTTAATCGAACATCAGTCAGCGGCTGAAGATAAAATTCATTCTGTACGCGAAAACTTTCGTTGGCATCACCGACAATCTGGGTAATCTGGTCTGCAATGGAAACCGGATCCGCATCGGGCCTTGTCCTGACATAAAACTTAACACTGCTGTTGTGCCAGTCTGTGACCATGGAAGTGATTACCGATTCCATGAGTTCAAAGTTTCCCAGGAGGTTGAAATCAAGGTGCGATTGTGGTGGAAAGTTTTCAACCACACCACTGATTACCAGATGCAGCATGTTATCGATCACAATGGTTTCTCCCAATGGGTTCTTGTTGCCGAAGTGGCGTTTTGCCGCTTCTTTGGTGATAATTATGGAGGACGGCTCTGAGAGGGCAGTTTCCGGATCCCCTTCAATGAAATGAAAAGTCAGGATGTCCAGGAATTCCGGATCTGCCATGATCAGCTTTTTTTCGTTCAGTGGCTCTTCTCCGGCATTTACAACACATTCGGGCCAGTAAAACAAACGTGCCAGCTTTTCAATGCCCGGAATTCGGTCGTGGATATAGTTGTGCATTACAGCAGCATGAATTGCCGCGGAGGCACCTGTCGATTTGTTTTGCTCCAATACTCTGTAGGTGGTGTGAACATGTTCGTTGTGACGGTCAAAAACAACTTCATCACTGATGAATAAGAATATGAGCAAACAGACAGTGATGCCTATGCTCAGTCCGACAAGGTTTATAATGGAGTAGATATCGTTCTTTGATATTTTGCGGAAAAAGATACGCAACGAGTTCAAGACCATGGCAAGTATTTTTTGGGGGTTGTCTTCTGATTTTATACCAAAGCAAGTGCCATGTTTGCTAATCTCTTTTTTTTCAGTTGTTTGATAAAAATGTTCTATGTAGGTTTGTCCAGCATCGAACAGAAAGTGTTCGTTTTCGGACTTCCAGGTCATGAGTTATACCGCGGCAATTTTCAAGATATTTGCTTTTATTTGATTATCAATTTATTAAAATACATGGTACAAAAATTGTTTTTTGATAAAAGCAGTATAAACATAAAATTTTTTGTGATGAAAAAGATTTATTTATTGCTTGTCATGTCCTTTTTGCTTTTTTCAGCATGTGAAAAAGATGCAGATTATGATCCAGTTGCCCCGGAAGAAGTGGAAGAGGCTGTTTTGTGGGAGCCTGTTGCCGGCATGCATAGCGTTGGTGTGCTGAATCTTCACGTGGCTGAAGACGCGCTGATGGCCCTTACCCGGAACCATCTGTTTGCAGTTGATGTGGAAGGAATGACATCAGAGGAGTACTTTTTGGGAATTTTTAGTGAGGCACGTGGTACTGAGATCAATGATCAGTTTTTTATCAAGATTGAATCACCCAGAATTTTTGTTTACAACACGGAAAATCCGGATCAGTATGCCAGTTTTGACATCAATGACCATTTCCCCGATTTTGGAAAATTTTACTTTCCGCCTGCCTGGCTGGGAGATGTCATTGTTTCAAACCATCAAAATGTGTTCCTTACGGTTTATCGGCCGGAAATTGATGGTATTCCCCTGGCAGAGCCACGCCTGCTTTTGTTCAGGGCTGAAAAAGATGCCTCAGGTGAAATTTCCATTCACGATGTATTGGAATCGGCCATTGATACCGACTATGTATTTGGCGATCTGACAGGTATTTACTCGTGTGGAGAGAATTTTCTCATATCTCTCAATCCTTTCACTTACAAGGTAACACCCGATGGAGGCTGGGAACTTGTTTATGAAGACCGGATTTTTGAATTTATCGCACACGGTGATAAACTGATAGGCTTCTGTGATGATGATCTGATCGTGTCTTATGATGAAGGCAGCAGCTGGGAAATATTGACATCCGGTTTTCCTCTTGGATTGAGGCCCTGGCAGCAAAAAGGTTTCAGCCTTAACGACCGGTTACTTATCTGGGATGCCTATGATATTACACAGATCAAATTTACCGACGAAGGGCTTGATGTTATTTCTTTCTGCACCGAAGGGCTTGACCCGGGTCCGGGGAGAAACATACACCGCATTATCATGAGTGAAAAAAATATTTTTGTTGGCACGCAACAGGGATTGTATTACAAAGCGTTGGATGGCTTTTGGGAATCAGCCCTGTAAAAATGACCTTTATTTATGAATCTGTTTTCTGTTTCTGCAAAAAAGCACTTAAAATACTTTTGTGAAACCATTTCTGAGCGTCACCTGGGAAGCCATGGAAACAAACAGGCCACTAATTATTTCAAAAATGTGCTGCAACAATACGGATGGGAAACCGAAGAAAGTTTGTTGGAGGTGATGGACTGGAAAACGGAAGGCGCTATTCTGCAATGCGGCAAGCAGTTTTTTGAGGTTTTTTCCAGTCCTTATTCGTTGGGATGCAACATTGAGGGCAAATTGATTGCCGTCGACAACATCAGCAAGCTTCATGATGCTGACTTGAAGGATAAAATCGTTTTGCTGCATGGTGATATAGCAACAGAACAGATCATGCCAAAAAATTTCGTGTTTTACAATCCGGAGCACCACCAGAAGTTGATACAGCTGCTTGAACGAAGCGGCGTGAAAGCCATCATCTCTGCTACCGGCAAAAACCCTTCGCTGGCCGGAGGGATGTATCCTTTTCCCATGTTTGAAGATGGTGATTTCGACATTCCAAGTGTATTCATGAAAGATACCGAAGGAGAAAAGCTCTTAACTTGTGTTGGACGAAAGTTTAAGCTGGAATCCCGTGCCACACGCATCCCTGAAAATGCTTTCAACGTAATCGGACGAAAACCGGGGCATGGAAAGCAGCGCATCGTGATCACTGCACACATCGATGCCAAACAGGGCACACCCGGTGCCCTCGATAATGCCACAGGTGTAACGGTACTGCTATTGCTGTCAGAAATGTTGAAAGACAGCTATTTGAAACATCCCATCGAACTGGTCGCCTTCAACGGCGAAGATTACTACGCAGCATCCGGACAAATGAAATACATTGAACAGCAAGCAAACCACTTTGACGACATCCTGCTGAACATCAACATTGACGGGGTGGGCTACAAGGAGGGGGCTTCATCCTTTTCAGCTTTCGATTTGCCGGAAACCATCCAGGATGCTTTTCAAACCATCATTAAAAAAAATACAAATATTATTGAAGGCCCACCCTGGTACCAGGGCGATCACAGCATTTTCCTGCAGCACGGCCGGCCGGCCATTGCCGTTACATCCGAATGGATCATTAACAACATGGAAACGCAGGACATCACCCACACCGAAAGGGACAACCTCAGCGTCTTAAATCACAAAAAGGTAGTTGAATCAACCATAGGTATTCATGAATTATTGCTCCACTGCTTCTGATTAATCCCCCTCAAGCGTTATTACACAAACTCAAATGATTTTTTGCAAATACAACACATTTTTGCTAAAAAACATCCAGCACCTGGTTCAATCGTTTTCTCACATGCGGTAGTGCATAAGCTTGTGGATGACCTAGCGCCATGGCAAACACCAAATGCATATCCTCTCCGGTTTCGAGCACCTCGATAACCGGATCCGTGAGTGCGGGTAGCGCCGTGATCCATTGCGCTCCGAGTCCTTTATAGCTGGCAACAAGGTTGATCTGCGTGCCGGCCGCAATGAGATTCGTTTCCAGGAAGCGTGTAACAGAAGGGTTCTCTTCTCCAGGTGCTGCCCGATAAAAGCCAAGCAACAGCACGGGGTTGTCAAGCATGTTATTCCAATAGCTTCTTACCTGTTCCGGAGAAGCATTCGGATGGAGGTTGTTTTCTTCAATGTGGCCAAAAACCGTTTCCTTGAGCACGGCCCTTTTCTCAGGGCAGCTCACGGCAACGAAGTGCCAGTTTTGATGCATAAAACGCACCCACGGCACGGCAAGCCCGCTGCTAACAATTTGTCTGATGGTTTCTTCGCTTACCGGTTTGTTTGTAAAACCCTGGGGCTGTCGCTGTGAATGAACGTAGTCGCACAGGTAGCAGTCTGACTCCGGAAAGATGTCCGCCAGTTGGTCATTTGGGTGCAAGATGTTGTGAGCCACGGCAATGGCAAATGTTTCGAAGAAGGGCCAGTTGCCGGTTACCAGCCTGTTGGTCAGCACAACCGGCTCATTTACATACTGAATCCCATAAGCGATCATTTCTTCTTTTTTTGATGGGCTTACGGTCATCTTCATACCCTCGAAAGAATTATGAGCGGTCAATGCAAACGGACCTCCGCAGATCGCGCCAATGATAGCGTGTTTTGCAAGCGCTTCGTCAATAAGCCTGTATAGTTCGTCAGAATGATCATTTACAAGGTGTTCAGGACCTTTACCCCCGGGGAAATACAAGACATCATAGTCGTTCATCGAAGCATCGCTTAAGAGCACATCGGTGTCAATCTCCGAGTTGATCTCCGAATCAAACCAATGTCCGTTGAATGCGATTGTATGCCCTTCGGTGCGGGCTTCGGCAGCTGCCACGTGAACGGTGGCACCCCACGATTCCCATATTTCTCTGATGTCAAATACTTCGTGGTGGTCGTAATCATAACCTACGACCATCAGGATATTTTTCTGGCGCAGGTCGTAATCGGGCATGCTTTCACGTTGCTCCATCCAGATCTCCGGTGCTGTAGCCAGGGCTTGGCCTGCGATCAGCACAGCAATTAGGAATGTAGTAATTTTGTTTTTCATGGCAAAAAATTTAGTTAAATATTTATGTATTCAGATGTTTTGTTGACAATAATGTAGTCCTAAGACCATTATATTTACACTTTAGCACGCTTTCCGGTGCATAGAATGCTACCTGTTTGCTATAGTATCAATAATAATACCAGCTAATCTAAACTTTTAAATGCTTGATAATTGCAGTACAATAAAATGATTGCATTGCACGCCAATGGACATAAAGCGTACGTTTGCGGACAGGTAAATATTCGTCTGCACGATAAATTGATCCTGGAGGTATTAAGTTAAGTAAACTTTTACTTTTCAGAAACTCAAGAATGCTTTAGACATACTGCTTCAATGACCCTTAATAAATTTTTCTGTCATTAGGGCGTGATCAGTTTTTATTTGTATGATATAAAATCCAGATAATAAATCTGTTAAGTCTAGTCGAGAGGTATTGGTGCCCGATCTTTTCAACACCTCATTACCAAAACGATCATAAATCATGATTTGCACGGTTTGATTGCCCGGATATGTTTGTTCATAGTCGATGTGGATATATTCACCGGCTGGATTCGGGTAAATTCTGATTTGATGCGACTGCTGCGGCGGCCTGATGATGGTAGGAAAGTC
>SKSI01000058.1 GCA_007123065.1 Bacteroidales bacterium | reverse complement strand
GCCAAAACGGAAGCGAAGAAAGAAGAAGAAAAAAAGGCTGAATAACAGACCATATCATAACCCTGTATGATGAAAACACAAGATTGTTATTATCTGGGTTATATTTCGAAAACAATAGGTTTTGAAGGATCACTGCTTGCATTTTTTGAAGTCAGTGATCCTTCTTTATATCAAGACCTGGAAGCAGTATTCGTCCTTATTGAAGGCAAACTGGTTCCTTTTTTTATTGATGATATCAGCATCAGAAAAAAAAACAAAGAGGTGATTCTTGATCTTGAAGACATTGGCACCACAGAACAAGCCCGGTTTCTTTGTGACCGAAAAATTTACCTGCACCGCAGACATCTGAAGCATAACCTTCCCTTAAAAAAAATGGACTACAAGGATTTGACCGGTTTTCAAGTACTGGATCAAAACAAAGCGAATCTGGGAATCATTGATCAGGTCCTAGATTATCCCGGAAACCCGGTCTTTAGCATAAGAAAAGGTAAAAAGGAAATATTGCTTCCCGTTGCAGAAGAATTTTTATCAGATATCAACCCCGAGAAAAAACAAATTACCATCACTCCTCCCGAAGGTTTGTTAGATTTATATGTTTGATTTTAGGACATTTTTTCCGAGTAAAGTCCTTATTTCCCTTATTTTTAATTGATTAACTGTCATTTTGGCGCACATCGATTATCAATCTTCAATTGGTTTGGAGTTTGATAAATTTCAATGTTGATGGTTAGACAAATTAAAGAAAGGTATAACAAGCTATGAACACAGATAAATTCACCATTAAGTCGCAGGAAGCCATACAGCAGGCTCAGGAGATTGCAGTTGGACCTCAGCATCAGGCCATTGAGAACGGACATCTGTTAAAAGGTATTTTAACAGTTGACGACAATGTTGCACCTTTTCTACTGAAAAAGAACAACATTCCGGTTCAAACGATCCAACAGGCGCTTGACAGAATCATCGACCGTTATCCCAGGGTAGAAGGTGGGTCGCCATACCTTTCTGATCCATTAAAGCTTGCCTTCCAAAACGCGATGCGGGCGCTAAAAGTCTTCGGTGACGAATACATTTCTGTTGAACACCTTTTGCTTGCTCTGATTGCCGGCAGAGATGATGTGGCGCATCTTCTGAAAGACAGTGGTCTGAGCTCCATGAACCTGAAAGAGGCGATCAAAGAGCTCAGGAAGGGATCCACAATAACCAGTCCATCGGCAGAAGATAGTTTTAATGCTTTGAACAAGTATGCCAACAACCTGAATGACATGGCGTTATCAGGCAAACTGGATCCGGTGATTGGTCGCGATGACGAAATACGACGCATCCTTCAGATTTTATCCAGGCGTACCAAAAACAACCCCATACTTATTGGTGAGCCCGGTGTTGGGAAAACAGCGATTGCTGAAGGCCTGGCGCACCGTATCATCAATGGTGATGTACCCGAAAATCTCAAATCAAAAAAAATATTTTCTCTTGATATGGGGGCATTGATCGCAGGTGCTAAATACAAAGGAGAGTTTGAGGAACGGATCAAAGCTGTTGTTAAAGAGGTTGTTTCATCTGATGGAGCGTATGTATTATTCATTGACGAAATACACACGCTTGTTGGTGCAGGAGCAGCAGGCGAAGGTGCAATGGATGCTGCAAACATTCTGAAACCAGCACTGGCCCGTGGTGAGTTGCGTGCAATTGGCGCCACCACATTAAAGGAATACCAGCGATACTTCGAAAAAGATAAGGCTTTAGAGCGTCGTTTTCAGACTGTTTTAGTGGATGAGCCTGCCAAACCGGACGCGACAAGCATTCTGAGGGGTCTGAAAGAGCGCTACGAGACACACCACCAGGTGCGAATCAAAGATGAGGCGATCGTTGCCGCAGTAGACCTCTCACACCGTTATATATCCGACCGCTTCCTTCCGGATAAGGCGATTGACCTGATCGACGAAGCAGCCTCCAAGCTGCGACTGGAAATGAACTCTGTTCCCGAGGAACTGGATGAAGCAGAAAGAAAGATCAGGCAGCTCGAAATAGAGCGGGAAGCGATCAAAAGAGAAAAGGACGAAATAAAACTGAAGCAGCTAAATAAAGAACTGGCTAACCAGCAGGAAGAAAGAAATAAAATTAAAGCCCGCTGGTTGAACGAAAAAGCGGTTGTCGATAATATACAGAAGCATAAAACCGCTATAGAACAACACCGTTTTGAAGCAGAACAGGCAGAGCGGAGTGGTGACTTTGGCAAAGTGGCTGAGCTGCGCTACGGACGCATCAAAGATGCGGAGCAAGAATTATTGAATCTCCATAAAAAGCTGCGTGAGATGCAGTCAGAATCGGCACTGATCAAAGAAGAAGTTAGCGCAGAAGATATTGCGGATGTCGTGTCGCGCTGGACTGGTATTCCAGTGAGCCGGATGCTGCAAAGCGAAAGGGAAAAACTGCTGCAGCTTGAAGAGGAACTGCACAAACGAGTCGTAGGCCAGGATGAGGCTATTATTGCCGTTTCAGATGCTATCCGGCGCAGTCGTGCAGGCTTGCAGGATCCCAGACGTCCTGTAGGATCGTTCATTTTCCTGGGAACCACAGGCGTAGGGAAAACGGAACTTGCCAAAGCCCTCGCGGAATTTCTTTTCAACGATGAACAAGCTATGGTGCGCATCGATATGTCAGAATACCAGGAAAGACACGCTGTCAGCAGGCTGATCGGAGCACCTCCCGGCTATGTTGGCTACGAAGAAAGTGGTCAGTTGACAGAGTCTGTCAGACGCAAACCTTATGCCGTTATTTTGCTGGATGAAATCGAAAAAGCCCATCCCGATGTGTTCAACATCTTGCTTCAGGTACTTGAAGATGGCCGTCTTACCGACAATAAAGGAAGAACTGCTGATTTTAAAAATACCATCATCATCATGACATCCAATATCGGGTCAAGCATTTTGCAGGAGAGGATGGAAATGATGACAGACGAAAACAGGGAGGAAACCATAGAGAAGTGCAAGATAGATGTGCTTGCCATGCTGAAAAAAAATATCAGACCGGAATTCCTGAACCGCATTGATGAAGTGATTATGTTCAAGCCTCTGACTAAGGATGAGATCAAAAGTATTGTCGAGCTGCAGATCATACACCTGCAGGATATGCTTATGGAAAACAGCCTCAAAATAAAGGTCAGTCCGGAAGCAATTGATTGGATTGCTGATGCCGGATTTGATCCACAATTCGGAGCAAGACCATTAAAAAGAGTGATACAGCGTCATCTGCTCAACAAACTTTCTCTGGAGATCCTTGCCGGCAACCTTGAAAACAAAAAACTTGTTACCGTTGATAAGGATAGCGATGGTCTGGTGTTCAGATTCCGTTAAAAATGGTACTTTTGAAAAAAATCAACAGCTTTGAATACCCCACTGTTTATCGCAAGCCGCATGGGTGCTTCCGGCAATAATTCGAACTTCACCGGAATCATCAAAAAAATTGCCATCCTTAGCATATCCCTGGGGATTGCAGTGATGATTATTTCCATGGCAGTCGTAACCGGCTTTCAGCTGGAAATAAGGGAGAAAGTGATCGGCTTCGGGGGTCATATCCAGGTCACGAATTACGATTACAATGTCTCTTTTGAAGCAAGACCGATCCGGAAAAACCAGTTTCCGCTTGATGAAGCATTGCTAATCCCCGGAGTCCGGCACATTCAGGCCTTTGCAACCAAACCCGGCATACTTAGGACAGATGCAGATATGCACGGCGTAATACTCAAAGGAGTTGGTGCTGACTTCAGATGGGATTTTTTTCAGGAAAAAATCGTTGCAGGAAATATACCCGAACTCTCAGATAGCATCAGGTCTGACGAGGTCTTCATTTCTGCATTGATAGCACGCCGTTTACAACTACAGGTTGATGATGCGATCTTCATGTACTTTATTCAGGAACCTCCGCGCATCAGACGATTCAATGTTGCAGGAATCTATGAAACAGGGCTGGAAGAACTGGATAAGGTTTTTATCCTGGGTGATATCCGACACGTTCAACAGTTGAATAACTGGGACTCTGATCAGATTGGAGGCTTTGAAATCCTCGTTTCAGACTTTGAACACATTCCAGGAATTGAAGACAAGGTATTTGACATGCTACCCTACCATCTCGACGCGAGGAGCATCCGAATGCTATATCCGCAGATATTTGACTGGCTCGGCCTGCTTGATATGAATGTTTATGTCATCATCATATTAATGATTCTCGTTGCAGCCATTAATATGGTCACCACACTGCTCATATCAGTCTTAGAAAAAACAAATGCAATTGGAATATTAAAAGCAATAGGCGGATCAGACACCCTCATCCGCAAGGTTTTTTTATATCACGCAGGAATGCTGATATCGTGGGGACTTCTATGGGGAAATGTTACCGGCATCCTGCTCTGCCTGATCCAGGGCCATTTGGGACTGATCACATTATCGCCGGAATCATACTATGTTTCAGAAGTACCCATTAACCTCAGAATAAGCCATATTCTGCTGATCAACGCGGGAACATTTCTGGTCTCAATGACAATGCTGATACTCCCGTCATATATTATTGCCAGGATATCTCCGGTTAAGGCAATTATTTTCAGGTAATTTAAAAGACAAGAATACCGATACTGACAATAAACTGCCTCGGTCGGGTATCAAAGTCCCAGGAAGTTCCGCCAACATCTACACCATCACCCAGTCTGCTGAGATTTCCTTCATATTTAAGGTCAAACATCAGGTTACCGACTTTGATGCCGGCCATTGCCTGAAAACCTATTGTGGCACTGTTGTTTTGAAAGTCCAGATCTTCTCCCATCAAATTAGAAAAACCCTGCTTGCTATCCAGCAAAAACGATAACACAGGTCCTGCACCCACCCTGAGCGGTCCAATAGATGTTCCGGCCAATACAGGAATGCTTAAATGGCTGTATTTGTTGGTAAAAAAATCACTGTCGATTGAATTGTCCCAGGTAACAAGCATTTCCTGACCGGTCTGCACATAAAGCAACTCCGGCTGAATAAAAAAGTTCAGAAGGGAAAGGTGGCCTACAAAACCAAAATGGAAACCGGTATAAGAATCCGACAGCGTTTCAATGGTCGCGCCATTAATATTTAACTGAGATGTTTTTGGCAAAGATGAAAAGTTCATCCCGCCCCGGAGCCCAATGCCTGATCCATAAGTATTGACAGACAAGAAAAACAGAGCGATAAAGGTGACAATAAATGCAATTTTTTTCATGATCGTTCCTTTAGTTTGCAAATTTAGCGTTCAAACAAATTTAGAAAAAATTTAGGATTCCCGAAGAATTTTCATTTTTTCCTTAAGTGTGCTGATCTCATTACGCGCCTTGTCAATCTTTTCTTCAAACTCTGCTTTCAGTAAATCTGCTTTCCTGGAAGAAGCAAAAAAGCCGATATTATTTTCAAGGACTTGGATATCAGCCTCAAGATTTTTGATCTTGTTTGCAATATAGTTTCTCTCTTTCTGTATGATGTTATCCGCGTTTCTGGTGTTTTTGAGGTTCTCGATCTTGGTTCTGAATGAAAGTGTGTGTTTTGCTTTCTGACTGATATTTAACACTTCAAACTGGTGGTCAATCGCTTTTCTGAATTCGCTTTGCAGTTTATCTTTCTGTTTGATGGGTACGTGACCGATCTCCATCCATTTGCGCTGAAAACCTTTCAGAACCTCAAGGTTTGCCTTGTTATCTTCTGTATAATCGTGACTTTTAATCTGTTCAATCAGCTCTTGCTTTACTTTAAGATTTTGATTTTGCTTGTCACCGACATTGGCAAAATGGGCGGACTTCCTGTTAAAAAAGAAGTCGCAGGCCTGCCTGAATCTTTTCCATATCTTATCAGAAAACTTTGCCGGCACCGGACCGATTTTTTTCCATTCATTCTGAAGGTTTATGAGCGCTTCTGTTGTTCCGCGCCAATCCTCATTTTCTTTCAATGCTTCAGCCTGCAGACAAAGATTTAACTTTTGGTTGTAATTTTCCTTTTGGTGATCCTTGTATTTGCGGAAAAATTCCTTTTTATTGAAGAAGAACGTGTCGAGTGATCCCCGGAACCTGTTCCAAATTTCATTATTAACCTTTTTAGGTGCAAAACCTATGGTTTTCCAAACTTTAAACAGCTCATTGATCTGATTTGTCTTTTCCTGCCATTGTTTTGGAGTTTCAGGAATGATGGATATTACTTCTTCTGCTTTTTCGCACAATACCAGCTTGGCAGCATAGTTCTTGTTTTGCTCCTCCCTGAGTACTTCATAATGCTCCTGACGCCGTTTATTTAACTTTTCGGTTGCAGCGCGAAACCGTTCCCATATTTCATCTTTCTTGTCTTTTGGTACAGGACCCGTCTCTTTCCAAGCCTCATGAAGCTTTTGAAGCTGCTGAAACGATCTGGTGATGGAATTTTCCAGCAACAGCTCTTCTGCTTTTTCGCACAACTCCGTTTTTGATTCAAGGTTTTTCTTCAAATCAAGGTCTTTCAGTTCCTTGTTGATATTTACCTTGTCAAAGAACTTTTCAACCAGAAAATGATAGTTATTCCAGAGTGTATTTTTCGATCCACGGGGAACCGGTCCAACAGAACGCCATCTTTCCTGCAATTCATTGAATTGGTCATACGTCTTCTTTAACTCCTCTTCTGATTCAATCAACTGACGCAACTCTTCCAGGATGGCGTCCTTCGCCGCCAGATTATCCTGCATCTGCTGCTCCAGTGCTTTATCATATTGGGCTTTTTTGTCCTTGTAAATGCCAAATGCCCGATCAAAGCGATCTGTCAACGGATCTGCCGGCTGACTGCCTTCTGTTTCGGATTTTTCAGACTTGTCTTTTACCAGCTCTTGTTCATAAGAAGCCAGATTCTCTTCACGCAGCAACTTTCGATAGGCAACTTTAATAAAACCAATATGCCTTCTGATATAATTTACATCCTCTTTCCCCACGAGCGCCTCAATGGCATCCACCAGAGAAATGCGCGACATCGCTCCATATTTTTCAGTAAGAACATCTGAATCCTCTTCCTCCTGAACCGCTTCCGAAGACGTATCCGGCGAAGCCTCAGCTTTGCCGGGAACAGGTTTTTGTTCTTCAACCGCCTGGTCAGGTTGCTTGTCCGGGACAGATTCTTGTTCGTCAACAGCCTGGTCAGGTTGCTTGTCCGGGACAG
>SKSI01000063.1 GCA_007123065.1 Bacteroidales bacterium | reverse complement strand
CGCAAATCCAGACCCAGGGTTTGGTGATGAAGCCGGGAAAACAAGACCTGTTTTAATTGTTCAGACTGATCTTTTGAATAAAGTCCACCCTTCGACCCTTATTTGCCCGATAACAACCAATATTAAACCTGATTCACAAATACTTAGAGCACACATAGTAAAGGACGCCGCAAAAGTCAACGAAGATTGTGATATAATGATAGACCAAATCAGGGCCATAGATAACAAAAGGCTTATGAAGAAAATTGGAGAAGTCCCCGGGAAGATTTGTGAAAAAGTGAAGCAAAACTTAAGAATAATTCTTGACCTTGATGAATAAGACACAATATGAATATCCTGATTATCGACAATTACGACTCTTTCACATACAACCTTTTTCACATGGTGGAGGCTGTAATGCCCGCTGGATTCTCGCTCACGGTGCATCGGAATGATGCCATCAAGCTTGATTCGGTTGCTGCTTTTGACCGGATCATTCTGTCGCCCGGACCGGGACTGCCGAAAGATGCGGGCATCACCTGTGCGGTTATTGAACGGTATGGCCATGAGAAACCCATTCTGGGTGTGTGCCTGGGACATCAGGCAATCGGAGAAGTATTCGGGGGAAAGCTGATTAACCTTGAGAAGGTATTGCATGGCCGGGCAATTAAAACAAGCATTGTAGATCAGGAGGATCAGCTTTTTCGGGGTTGTCCGAAAGAATTTGACACCGGACGGTATCATTCATGGGTCATTGATCCGAATGCCATACCTGAATCACTGAAGGTGACAGCTATCGACGAACAAAACCTGATCATGGCTATACGGCACAAAGAATATGACATTCGCGGGGTCCAGTTCCATCCGGAGAGCATCATGACGGCAACCGGACGTCAGATTCTAAGCAACTGGATCACTGCTATTCCTGATAGTAAACCCTTTTGACACGCTGCGATACAGAGGTGAATACTTCATAAGGGATCGTGTTCAAATCTTTTGCCATCTCCCAGACTGGCAAATCCCTCCCGAAAATAATCACTTCATCCCCCTCCTTTACATCCAGATCACTAACATCAATGGCACACATATCCATACTGATCTTACCAACAACCGGAACCTTTTGTCCTTTAACCAGCAGCTTACCGCGACCATTGCTAAGCCTGCGATTCAGTCCATCGGCATAACCAACCGGCACTATCGCCAGCTTCATCTGCTTCGTTGCCTGCATGCTTCGTCCATACCCGACACTTGCTCCTTTTGGTACCGTTTTTATCTGTGAAACAACAGACCGGAACGTACTCACATGCTGCAGCAGTTGCTGCACAGCAGGGTCGCCACTCACTCCATAAAGGCCAATACCGGGCCGTACCATATTGAAATGTGCATCAGGGAAGCGAGAAATGGCAGAAGAATTGGCGATATGACATAGCAATGGATATCCAAGGGCATTCTGCATGGTTTGGTGCAATTTATCAAGCAATGCAATCTGATCCCTGGTAAATGTGTCATGATCGGGGTCTTCGCTGGCAGCCAGGTGAGAAAAAACAGAAGCTACGCGAAGGCGGGGGTTTTGTTTCAGAATATTGATCAGGGGGTTTAGTTCAAAGGGCATAAACCCCAGACGATGCATGCCTGTATCAAACTTGAGATGTATGGGAAATGTTTCCATCCCGGAGGATGCAACCTCTTGCGGCAAGGCCTGAATCAGTTTATCAAGAAGGGGGAAACCGTATATCTCAGGTTCAAGTCTGTGTGCAAAGAGGGTTTCAAAAGTCCTGATCTCAGGATTCATCACGACAATGGGCATTCTCACACCACCATCACGCAGAATCTTTCCTTCATCAGCATAAGCAACCGCCAGATAATCAACATGGTGGAATTGCAATGCACGTGCCACCTCTATTGTTCCGCTGCCATAAGAAAAAGCCTTCACCATGCACATTGTTTTTGTTCCGGGATCAAGCATCGAACGGAATACGTTCAGGTTATGTGTCAGTGCATCAAGGTTAATCTCCAGTATCGTTTGATGATCTTTCTGCTGAAGCAGGTTACTCAGACGTTCAAACCCAAATTTACGGGCACCCTTAAGCAATATCGCCTCCTGGTGAAATGTTTCCAGGTCAAATTCTTTGATAAAAGTTTCCGTATCCGGGAAAAAAGAGGAAGGCACAGAAAAAAGATGCGCCTGTGATGATATTTCCGGACCAATTCCAAGAAACCGATTAAGACTTCGGCTGTTGACGAGATCAGCAACGCGGGCATACAAAACCGGGGGTGTTATACCGCTCTGCAAAATATCAGAAAGGATAAGGGTCTTCTTATTCTGCCGGGTCTGGTTACCCAAAAAATCAAGAGCAATGGTCAATGACTGAAGATCTGAATTATAGCTGTCGTTGATCACGGTTGAGTCATTAACACCCTCCTTCATTTCAAGACGCATGGCAACTGCCTGCAGTTTTTCAAATCGGGGAATGATCTGTTCATCAGAACAACCGGAATATTTTAAATAGGCCAGACACTGAAGCGCATTTTCAATAGATGCATTATCAACAAACGGGATGGATATAATAAATCGCTTTCCATGGTATTTGGCAGCGATGAACGTCTGGTTCTCCATTTTGTCCATCGAAATGATCTGTAATGAGGCAGCATCATTTGCACCCCAGGTAAAAAGATCAACTTGTTTGTTTTTCCGGTGCCATTTCTGAATAGCCTCATGAACTTCTTCCTGGTCAAGGGAGTAAATAAGAGCCTTACAAGAGCGGAACAGGGAAAGCTTTTCCTCAATTTTTTGTTCGGTTGAAAAAAAACCTTCATCGTGGGCAGAACCGATATTGGTCAGGATTCCGACCCGGGGTTTGAGAATATGTTGCAATTTCTCCATCTCTCCCGGCCTGGATATTCCTGCTTCAAAAATTCCAAGCTCATGGTGTGGCTCTATTAACCACGCAGACAGTGGCACGCCTATTTGTGAATTGTAGCTCTTCGGGTTCCGGACGATCTTTTTGTCCTCATATAACAACTGATGCAACCACTCTTTAACGATGGTTTTTCCGTTGCTTCCGGTGATACCGACAATTTCCGGATCAAATTTCGACCGATGATACCCGGCAAGGGTCTGCAGTGCAGCCAATGGATCGGCATGTTTTATAAAACAAGCGTCGGGGTAAGTTTTCAGCCATTCGGGATCTGTCTTTTGAACAACGAATGCGCGCACACCTTTTGTCAATAGTTCGGCAACATATAAGTGTCCATCATTTTTTTTTGTTTTGATGGCAAAAAAAAGTGTGGATTCCGGTGCGATCAACTTTCTGCTATCCACCAGCAAGAATCTTACTATGGCTTCTGCTGATGCATAGCCACAGAGGTTCCCCGAAACGATGTTTGCCACTTCAGGTAATGCATACGTGGTATTGAATGTCATTTTTTAAAAAAAAACGGATGGCGCACTGAATGAATCATTCATTATTGCTTTCTTCGTCTGAAGTTCTGACATCCAATGGGTTCTCCAACAAGGCCTCATTCATTTTTCTGTTTTTTACTACATCTATGGCCATGTAGATGGCCTCACGAAAAGCGTCAGCATTGGCCATGTTCTTTCCGGCAATGTCGAAAGCGGTGCCATGTGCAGGAGATGTGCGCACGACGGGAAGGCCGGCAGTAAAGTTAACGCCGCTCTTAAAGGCCAGTGTTTTAAATGGAATAAGGCCCTGATCGTGATACATGGTCAGGATGCCGTCAAAATGATTGAAGGCCGATGATCCAAAAAAACCATCAGCGGGATAAGGTCCGAAGACAAGTGTTCCGTTGTCAAAAGCCTCACGGATAGCCGGTATGATCACTTCCTGCTCTTCAAGTCCGATAACCCCTTTGTCTCCTGCATGCGGGTTCAACCCCAGAATAGCAATCCTGGGCTTTCTGATCCCAAAATCCTGTTGCAGGGAATGCTTCATAATGCGTACTTTTTTCATGATTTCCTCTTTTGTGATCTTTCCGGGAACCTCCCTAAGCGGGATATGTCCTGTTACCACGCCAATACGGGTCGAGTTGCTAACCATCAGCATCAGGCTTTCCTCAGCTCCGAATTTTCGTGTAAGGTATTCTGTATGGCCGGGAAAATCAAAAGCGCTGCTTTGAATGTTTTGTTTATTGATCGGTGCAGTTACCAGCGCATCAATATGTCCTTTAGCCAGATCATCCGTAGCTGTTTCGAGCGACTGAAGAGCAGCACGACCGGCTATTGTTGTATTCTGTCCCAGTTCAATCTTGATCTCATCAGAAAATATATTTACCAGATTGGCTTTCCCGGGCAGCGCCTGATCCACGGAACGGATCACATGAAAGTTAAAATCATGGACACCAAGAGTCTTTTTATAGTAAGATGCAACTTTTGAAGAGCCATAAACCACAGGTGTAAATAAATCAAGGATGCGGGCATCAGTTAAGGCTTTAATAATCACTTCATAACTGATCCCGTTTACATCGCCATGACTGATGCCTATGACAATCGGTTTGTCAGGTGCTTTATCTGTATCCATAATTAAATCAAAATAAAAATCAAGGTCTTAATTACACAAAGGTAATTTATTAAGTGAAAAATGAAAAGTGAAAAATGAAAAATGAGACCACTCCGATAACTAATTTGGAAAATTAATTTTTTTTATTCGATTATTTTTTGGATTTTTATCCATCTTGAATTATGAAAAGATCATATTGGGAATAGACCCGGGCACAAACAATATGGGTGTGGGTGTAATCGGCATCAACCGTAAAGAGATTGAGCTGGTTGCGATGGATGTATTAAAGCTTGATCAGCTGGGCAACCATGCTTTAAAGCTGAAGAAGATTTTCGAAACGGTATTGCGCAACATTGACGCCTTCAAGCCTGACGAGCTTGCCATTGAGAGCCAGTTTTTTGGAAAAAACGTGCAATCGATGTTAAAGCTGGGCAGGGCCCAGGGGGTGGCTATAGCGGCTGCGCTGCATCGGAATATTCCAGTTTTTGAGTATTCGCCCCGGAAGATCAAACAATCGATCACGGGCAGGGGGAGTGCTTCCAAGGAACAGGTCGCTGCCATGCTGTATCGCATTTTGAATATTGAAGGGGTACCTGACAACCTTGATATTACTGATGCCCTGGCTGTGGCATTGTGCCACCACTATCAGGCCGGTAAAGCCGGACAGACTGACAGCAAGAATTATAGCGGATGGAAAGCTTTTGTTTCTGATAATCCCGGTCGGGTTTCAGGTTCATCAGAAGGCGTTAAGCGTTAAGCGTTTCGGATTGACTTTTTTTAGGAATTGATGGCTTCAGAAACCCGTTTGGCAATCAGCGTAAATTCTTCAGGTCCAAGTTCCAGCTTGGGTTTGCTGAAATCGATATCGTAAATACCGTTAATGGGTACCAGGTGGATATGGGCATGCGGCACTTCCAGTCCGACAACGGCTACTCCAACCCGTTCACAAGGCATACAATCATTAAGGGCAATAGCGATTTTTTTTGCAAATAACCACAAGTCCCGGTAGGTCTCATCATCAAGGTCAAACAGGTTATCCACTTCTTGTTTGGGGATAACCAATGTATGGCCTTTTGCCAGAGGATAGATGTCAAGAAATGCAAAAAAACGATCGTCTTCTGCGATTTTATAGGACGGGATCTCTCCATTAATAATTTTTGAGAATATCGTTGCCATAATATCTTTGTTTTTTATCTGGATATCTCAATGATTTCGAATGTTAACAATCCTGCGGGGACGTTGATTTCAGCCTTTTCTCCTGCTTTTTTCCCCAACAACCCCTTTGCAATGGGTGAGCCGACAGATATTTTTCCCTCCTTGATATTGGCTTCATTTTCGGGTACGAGGGTGTAAGTCATCGTGGCATTGTTCTTCAGGTTTTTCAGCTTTACTTTCGACAAGATGGACACCTTACTCGCGTCTAGCTGACTTTCATCAATGACTCTTGCCTGGCTGAGTGTTTCTTCCAGTTTGGAGATGCGCAATTCAAGCATCCCCTGTTCGTTTTTTGCTGCGTCATATTCAGCATTTTCCGACAGGTCACCTTTTTCGCGTGCTTCGGCAATCTGTTGAGAAATAGCAGGCCGGTCAACAGATTTCAGCTTTTCCAGTTCATCCTGCAGCTTCTCGAGTCCTTCTTTTGTAAAATACTTAACCTGGTTCATAGCACAATGTCTTAAAAAAGACCAGACATTCGTGTAATCCACAACTGTGAACCTGAACGTCTGGACAATTTGGTTTAATTACAATTTTCAGTTTATCAAGCCCATGTTAATCAATTAAAAGCATTGAAGTCACTTGTCTGACCAATTGGCAACAAGTGTCAGTGCCTTTCAAAAAGTAATTGGGCTTACAGAAAAAATACCTGATTATGGATGGACTCCAAAACCAGGCTTATCATTTTTCATTTAATGTTTACGAGGCAAATATAAGCAATAATTCAATTCAATAAAAAAAATCAATAATATTTTTTATTAAGGATTTCCGAAAAAACCACCGCGGTTTTCAAGTCAAAGTCGGGCAAATGACCCCTGGCTTCTGCGTCCTGCTGTTCTTCAGCAAGGGCAAGTTCCATTGCTTCTTTGGTTTTGTGCGACTTGATCAGATCATCAATGGTCATAATCTTACCCTCGGATGAGAATTCAAAATCTTCCGAAACCCCGGTTTTCCCGACATGTCTTTCATATCTGGGAGGAATTGTTGCTGCTTCGGCATAAGCAGGCTCAGGACTTTCATTAGATCTGACAGGCTGAACAAATTCCTCCTCGCCTTCCAGAGCATCTGCATGCCGCGACTGTTCTTTCTTTTTCTTTCCCCCTCCAAAAAAATCTTCCAGCATATCTTCCATGCTGAGATCTCCTTCTGCAGTAGCGGGCTCCTTGCGTTTGGCAGGTTCAGGTCGCTTTTTGGGCTTTTTTCTCAAAAAACTAACCAGCAACCAAACAACCAAAAGAATGATATATACAAAATCTTCCATAGTCTGTTTGTCTCTTGTTCAGCAAATTTACTAAAAATTGTTGAGTTGTTGAGATGTTTAGTTGTTTAGTTGATGATGGTTTATTTGTTGATTGGATAATTGGTTCATTGGTTTATTGGATAATTGGTTTATTGGTTGATTGGATAATTGGTTCATTGGTTTATTGGATAATTGGTTTATTGGTTGATTGGATAATTGGTTCATTGGTTTATTGGATAATTGGTT
>SKSI01000076.1 GCA_007123065.1 Bacteroidales bacterium | reverse complement strand
TACTGTAGGTGCTGTGTTCATAATGATCAATGTCTTTACCCGATGATCGATGTTTAAGGTGGACGCCCAATGCGTATTCGTTTGACCGGAGCGTATTGTAAAACCCTTCAAAGTAGGGTGTTTGATAGGACCCATATCCAGTCTTCACCAGCCCTTTGTAAAGTCTTGGCAGCGGTTCGCCTCGCATCCTGGCCGGCGTGAGCTGTTCCGGTGCAAAACGGGTAATGATCTTTTTTGGTTGAATGGTATAATTGAAGTCCATAGCCACTGTCATGGTATCTTCAATAACCGGATTGATATTGATTTTAAACGCATCTGAAATGCTCGGCTCATAAGGTGCCACAACCTGTATTTCATCTATTTCCAGCGGCCTTTGCGCATAAAGCCCGCTTCCGGAAACAAAAACCAGGAGTAAAATTGCTTTGATGATGCTTATATATGCCAGTTTTCTCATGATGAGATTGTTTTATCTTTTTTATTGTCCAAATTCAACTTCCAGGGTATCGGTTTCCCTGATTTGTTCCATACTTTTTTCCATTTCAAGGATGAAGTCCAGTTTGTTTTGTGCTTCCCTTCTGATAGCTGCTCCGTCGTAATTATCGATGATGCTTTGCAGGGTGTGTTTTGCCTGGAAAGCATTGTCCTTTTCCAGATATACGTCTGCCAGCAGCAGGAAAGTTTTCGCAAGATAAAAGTCGTAAGCGGTAAGCTTGCTGACGTAGTTGAAAATCTGCTCTTCGGCTTCTTCATATTTGCCCTGTTTGAAGGTGATCAGGGCAAGGTTATACATTGCTTCAGCCGCCCTTTGGTTCTCGGTCAGGTTTTTTGTCTTTGTCAGGGACTCTATGGCTATGTCGTATTGGTTTAGCACTTTTGCAGACAGTCCACGGATAAGGTGCGCTTCCTGTTCAGCTTCGGTTGTGATCTTGTCTGTGTTCAGAACAGCCTGGGCTGCATCCAGGGCATCAGCATGGCGTTCCAGATTGTAGTTGGAGCGCATGATTCCTGTTCGGGCAGTAAGTGTGTTGGCACGTGTTGAAGCGTGTTCTTCGAGCTGTTGAAAATAACCAAGTGCCCGTTCATAGTGTCCCATCTGAAATTGTATGCCAGAAGTGCGCAGCAGGGCATTCTCAAGAAATTTGGTTCGCGGCCCTTCCACTACAAAGCGATACCCTTCATAGGCCCGCTGCAATTGTTCGCTGCGGAAGTAGCATTCTGAGCGGTAGAAGTTTGCGTGAATGGCAAAGAAACCTTCCGGGAATCGTTCCAGGTAATTCGAGAAGCTCTGAATGGCACTGTTGCAGTCACCCTGCAGATAGCGATTCTCGGCAGCCTGGTAGGTCAGGGAGTCCTGTTGTGCCGTGGTAATGTCGGCTATGCCCAGGTCTTGTGTCAACTGCACGTATTCTTCCACACGGTCAAGTTCCACATAGATGATCTGCATGGCAGCCAGTGCTTCCTGTGCCTGTGATGTTGCGGGAAATTTGCGGATCACATCCATGAACATATTCAGGGCCAGTTCATCTTCGTTATTGTTGTAATGGATAAGGCCTGTTTTTAGCATGGCACTTTGAACATAAGTGCTGTTTGGATGCTGGCTGATCACATAGCTAAAAAATTCGCGTGCTTTTTGGTTGTTGTCAAGGATCAGATAGCTGTTGGCAGTTTCATATTTGCTGTCATCAACAAAGGATGAGTGCGGATAATCATTGATCACCCTGTTCATAGTAGCGATCTTGTCTTCAAAGTTTCCGAGAATACCATAAACAAGCCCTTTTTGAAATACGGCGTAATCGGTATCAAGCACATTCATTTCAATGGCCCTGTCGTAGAAAGCCATTGCATTCCGGTAGTCTTTATTAATAAAGTAGGAGTCTGCTACGCGCAGGATGGCATCGTTGATCATTCGCGGATCTTCGTCGCCGGCCCTGATAAAGGTTCTGAAAGCGGGGATGGCCGCGCTGTATGACTCCTGTTTGAAATGTGTGTAGCCAATGGAGTAGTTTGCCCTTTGGTAATAATTTAGCGTTCTGGCAGCGGGTAAAGCCAGAAATTGTTGGTGTGCGTTTCTGGAATTGTCCAATTGCCCGAGCCTGTAATAGGCTTCTCCTGTCCAGTAAAGGCTTGAGGTCACCAGCACGCTGTTTTCCTGGTAGTTCCGGGTCTTTTCGAAATGATCAATCGCATTTTGAAAATCACCATTATTAAAAAGTTCCACACCCCTGAAGTAAGTGACCCTTTGATAGGCTTCACGCAATTTTGGAGTGTCGGGGATTGTATTTTCCAGTGAAATCAGCGCGTCCTTGTAATTTCTTGTTGTAAGATAAAGGTCGACAAGGTAGGTGTAGGCTTCCTCACGGCGTGGTGAATCGGGATACTGGTTGATGTATTTTTGAAATGAAAGGATTGCCTCGTTGTAGGGGTCGTATGAGAGTTCGAAGGAGAGCAGTGCATATTTAAACAGAGATTCCTGGGCGATATCCGCCAGATATTCCATTTGGTATGCTTCCCTGAACGCGTTTCTTGCAAATCTTTTTTGGCCGGTTTGAACGTAGCTGTATCCGAGATGGTAATATGCATTTTGTGCCAGGGTTCCTGATTCGGAAGTTACTTTTTCAAGGTGCGGAATTGCCTGTTCAAATGCCCCGGTGATAAAATATGCAAAGCCGATTTGGTAGTGATCATCCCGACTGGCAGCTGTTCCTGCATCATCCATATATGTTTCCAGGTAGGGAATTGCCGCTTCATATTGCGATATTTCTGCGTATGCTTCTCCAATTAGTCTGGACATTTCGGGCACCCTTCCGGGGGTGGCTTGTTCCAGCAGGCCGGGTGCCACCTCAAGCAATTCGTCAAACCGTTGTTCTAAAAAGTAAATATGCACGATATAATAGGGGACGACCGGGCCAAAAGCTGCATCTTCAGTAAGTGCTTCAAAGCGTTCAAGGGCATCCGTGTGGTTGCCTTTTGTGTAGGCAATGTGTCCGTAATAGTAGGAGGCAGGACTGTAGTAGGCTGAAGACGGGTCGCTGATTCGGGCAAACAATGCACGGGCTTCCGTTGCCTTTCCTTCCATGAAATAACTGTATCCTTTTTTGAACAGGAGCTCATCACGCCTGCCGCGTTCTACGTCGCCGGCTTCCAGTGTGGCAAACCATTTTTTTGCTTCAGAGTAGTTCCGTTGCCTGTATTTGATGTTTGCCAGATGAAAGCGGGCGATTCGCTGACCGACATGGGTCGGATGTGTCTTCATAAAATGCCTGATCAGATCTTCTGCATCCGGGTTGAATAACTCGGCCGCACAAATCGCAGCATAAAGTGATGCCCCCGCGTGGATGGAGCTGCTCTTATCGTCTGTTTGCGTTTTGACCTGAAGAAAAAGCTGGCGGGCTGCGCCGTATTTCTCCTTGTTGTATAGCTCCAGTGCTTGTTGATATGTTGCTTCAGGATCTTGATGGATGGCTGTTTGCTGTGCAATGCCGTTTAGAGAAATGGTTGACAGCATCAGAATGAGAAAAATCTTTCTTGTCATAACAGACTCATTATTAGTAAAAAAAGGCAGGCCTGTAAGCCGGGTTCTGTTGCATCCGGAACGGATGCCTTCTGTCATTTATCTGGGACGTCGCTCGCGCGACGCCTCGAACGGCCTACCCTCCGGGATCGGGCGAGCAACCCTCTGCCCCCGGTATATTTGGCCTTTCAACACATAAGGTTTACCCCCTTTTGCGGTCACCCGCAAAAGCCGTGGGCTCTTACCCCACGTTTTCACCCTTGCCGGTGCAGCCGAAACTGCACTTAGGCGGTTGTTTTCTGCGGCACTTTCTCTCAGCTGAAAACAGCCGGCTTCCCGTTAGGAAGTATGTTGCTCTGTGTTGCCCGGACTTTCCTCATTCCGTGTGAACGGAACGCGACAGAACAGCCTGCCTTTATTGTTTTGATAACGAAAATTAAGACGTTTAGGTATATAACACAAAAATTATGCAAAAATAATACAAATTGACCTAATATATCTCTAAGGTTTGACGTTATCTAATCATTAGCCCGGGATATCCCAGAGCCATAAATTGCTGAACGGACCTGAATATTTCATAGATTTGCGCGCTTTTTTATGATATAAGGGCTGTCAGAATCTTTTGCCAATTGTCTAACCAACAACGCCTGAGCCGCATGCAGGGAAAATTTGTTAAGAATCTTACCCTATTGCTGGTCCTTAACCTGCTTATCAAGCCGTTCTGGATTCTTGGCATCGACCGCTCTGTTCAAAATACAGTGGGTGCTGAAGAGTATGGCTTTTACTTCGCCGTATTTAACTTTTCCTTCCTTTTTAACATCTTGCTGGATTTTGGGATCACAAATTTCAACAATAAAAACATTGCGCAGAACAACCACCTTTTGACAAAATACTTGTCAAACCTTTTGGTCCTTAAGCTCTTATTGTTCATTGTTTACGTGATCATTACTTTTGCCGGTGCGTTCTTTATTCAGTACAGTTCTGAACAGATCAGGTTGCTGTATTTCCTGGCCATCAACCAGTTTCTGATCAGCCTGATCCTCTACCTGAGGTCAAATCTTGGCGGATTGCACCTGTTTCGTACAGACAGCATCATTTCGGTGCTTGACCGTACTCTGATGATTGTTATTTGTGCAGTCTTGCTTTGGGGAAATGTGGTTCAGGAGTTTAAGATTGAGTATTACATTTATGCACAAACGGCTGGTTATGTCCTAACCCTGGGGATCACATTTTTCCTGGTATTACAACACACGCAAAGAAAACTGCTGCGCTTACAATGGAACTACCCCTTTCTGATTGCCATCATCCGGAAAAGTTTCCCTTTTGCAATCCTCGTTTTGCTGATGACGTTTTACAACCGTATCGACAGTGTTATGCTTGAACGATTGTTGCCCGAAGGAGCCAGGTTTTCGGGAATTTACGCATCTGCATACCGCTTGTTGGATGCGACCAATATGATTGCCTATCTTTTTGCAGTGCTGCTTTTGCCCATCTTTGCACGAATGATCAAACAAAAAGACAACATCGAACACCTTGTTAAGCTTGCCTTTACCTTGATCATTACTCCTGCTATCATCATCGCTTCAGGAGCTTTTTTCTATTCCGGCGAGATCATGGAGTTGCTATACCCGATGCACCCCGGTGAGACGATGCTGGATTTCCAATTGCGCATGGATGAGTCTTCAAGGGTTTTTGGAATTCTGATGACATGTTTTCTGGCTATATCCACAACTTATATTTTTGGCACTTTGCTGACAGCCAATGGCAGCCTTTGGTATCTCAATACCATAGCACTCAGTGGGATGGTACTGAACATCGTTTTAAATTTTGTCCTGATCCCGATACACCAGGCAACAGGGTCTGCCTTTGCCAGCCTGATGACACAAATGCTGGTTGCAGTTATCCAGGTTATTGTGGTGAAACGTCTATTCAGGATTAAAACGAACTACTTTTTATTGGGAAGGCTTTTGCTGTTTACGGTTGCAACGATTGCAATTAATTTGCTGCTGACTTTTTCTCCATTGTCATGGATCTACAATATTGTACTCATGGGGGTGTTATGTTCTGGTGTTGCACTGGGAACACGCATGATCAGTTTAAGACATATTTATCAATTATTTAAATATGCTTAACTTTGCCCCCCTGAAAAAAACAAAGATGCAGAACAGTCTTTCGAAGATGAATAAGTCTGGGTTTTTAGAATTGAGCCCACTCCTAAAACCAATTTTTAACCATAATGATATTTTAGCACGACCTTATGTTGTTGTTTATGAGCGCCTTAAAAAAAATAAAATATTCTAATCTGTGAATCTGTGGCTTTTTTCAACTTTTCGGAGTGGGCTCAGAATTATGTATTTACAACTGTTTCAAAAGAGAATATTATCTATAACATATAAATTATGAAAGAGCAAAAAACCGATATCTTTGACTCAACCAACGTGTTTGTCTTCATTATCCGTTGGTGGAAACACCTTTTTGTGGTTTGTTTCCTGGCCGCGCTGGCTGCAGCAATTTTTTCTTCACCGCGTTTTATCACGCCAAAATTTGAGTCTACCGTAACGATGTTCCCGACCACAACCGCGTCATTGTCGAGATCTGTACTTACCAGTGGTGCCGCCGCCGGTAAACAGTTTCTTGAATATGGTGAAATTGAAGATGCCGAAAGGCTGTTGCAGGTGCTTGAGTCTGCCAACATCAGGGATAGGGTTGTTGAACGTTTCGATCTGATGCAACATTATGGTATTTCCGAGGACGCGCAGTACCGGCGTACGCAACTTATTCAGGAGTATCGCGGTAACGTAAACATCAGGAGAACACAATATGGTGCTGTTGAGGTGAGTGTCAGGGACAAAGACCCCTTGATGGCAGCTGCCATTGCCAATGAATTGGCGGCCCTTGCTGACACCGTGCAGAACGAGATCCGGCTTGAACGTGCTCAGCTTGCCTACAATGTTTCCAAAGAACAGTTGGCGGAACTGGAAAGACAGGTTAAAGTGATTGAAGACAGCTTGCAGATGATCATGCAAAAGGGGGTTTTTGATATCGCAGGACAAACCAAGATGTTTGCAAGGCAGATGGCGAAGGATATCTCTTCTGGAAATATTGATGGTGTTGAAGCGCTCGAACGCAGTCTTGGCAATGTTGCCAGTCATGGAGGAGCTTATTTATACACTTCTACCTATCTTTGGGGTATCAGCGGCCAGGTGGTTCAGATCCAGCGAAGGTACCAGGAGGCTAAAGCAGATCTGGAAAGCTTCGTACCCTTCAAGTTTGTGCTTGACTATGCCTTTGAGGCAGAACGGAAAGTTTATCCGGTGCGTTGGCTGATTGTGTTTGTTTCCACATTCGCTGCCGGCTTTATGGGCGTCATGATCCTAATGGTTTACGAAAACCTCCTTACAAAAGGGATCATCAAAACAAAAACAAAACCAATAAAAACATCAGCATAGTCCAAAGTGTTTAAGGAAAAAAGACTCAGCTGGCTTTACTGGGGCGCAGGTTTGTTTACTGCCCTGAATATCACATTGATAGTGTTCGATGTGTATTGGCTTTCGGCCTTGCCGTTCGCCCTGGTCATCATGCTGCTGTTTTTTTTCTCACTGGACAAGCTGATTTATTTGCTGGTATTTTTAACCCCTTTCTCCTTCAAATTTGTGCACGAAGGTTTGGGCTTTACTATAGATATTCCGACAGAGC